>NZ_JBLTJC010000217.1:0-17747 GCF_048158785.1 Streptomyces colwelliae
GAACTCCCCGCGTTCACCGCCATGTTGACCCACGCCCCCGCCTGCGTCCGCGCCTCCGGCGAAGCCACCTCGTCGGCGAGCAGATACGCCGTGGTCAACGCCGGCGCCACAAAGAACCCCGCACACCCCACCGCCACGGTGAGTGACCACACTCCCGAGGCGAACCCCGCCGCGGCCAACGCCACCCCGAGCCCCAACGCGGCCCCGGACAACCGAACCCGCGCGACCACACGCCAGTTGATCGCCCCGTTCAACAACCCACCCACCGCGCTCCCCGCCGACAACGCCGCCAGCACCCAGGGCACGACATCCTCGCCGTACCCCCACTGCTCCACGAAGGCCATCACCAACAGGTAGACCGCACTCAACGCGAGCCCCATCCCCCCGGCCACGACAACCGGACCGAGCAGCCCGCGAACCCTGGTGAGCCCCAACCCCCGCCCGGCGCCCGCCGATACGCGCACACCGGCCAGCGCCGGTGACATGACGAACGCGAACGTCCCGGTCACGATCAGGGCCGCGCTGAGCAGGACCCCGGCAGCCGGTGGAGCGAAGCCGAGCACCCCGCCGACCGCCAACGGGCCGACGACGTACAGGAGTTCCTCCGCGACGCCGTCGAGGCTGTACGCGCGCTGCAACAGCCCACGGTCACCGACGAGTTCGGCCCACACGGAGCGCATCGTGGGTCCAAGCGGGGGCGCGCACATGCCGGTGAGCGCGGCCACCGCGCCGAGCACCACAACCGGCGTTCCGGGACGCCACGTCACCGCCGCGAGGACGCACAGGAGACCGCCGTAGAGCATCGCCATGGGGAGGAGGGCGCGGCGGGGTCCGTGGCGGTCCACCAGGGCCGCGCGCAGGGGTAGCAGGAGGACGGTCGCGGTGCCGAAGACGGCCATGACCGTGCCGGCGGCGGCGTAGGAGCCGGTGGCGCGGACGACCGCGAGCAGGACCGCCGGCGAGACCATGCCGTACGAGAGGCGGCCGACGAGGGCTGCGGCGAACGTGCGGCGGGCGTACGGGACTTGGAGCACGGCGGCATACGAAGGGCACGCCGAAGTCGGCGTGGAAGAAGGCGCGGACATGCGAGAAGTTCCTCAACTGGAGGCAGGGAAAGGGGACGCCTGTGGGCCGCGCGACGGCGATGCGATGCAACGCAATGCGATCCGATGTGGTCGCTGCCGTGCGCGGGCCGAGGCGGGCCCTATGCCAAGAGGAGGAACATGCGGTCAACGTACCAACGGGACACGGCCGTTGACCATCGGGTTAGCCCCCGGTGATGCCCGCGATCAACCTTCCGTGATGCCCGCGATGAGCTCGTCCGCCGCCCGGTACGGATCCAGCTCGCCCGCCACGACCCGCTCGGCGAGAGCCCCGACCCGTCGATCCCCGTGCAGGTCACCGATGCGGGCCCGCAGAGCGGTGACCGCGATCGTCTCGACCTCGCGGGCCGCCCGGGCCGCGCGGCGTTCCGCGAGGACGCCGTGCTCCTCCATCCACGCCCGGTGCTTCTCCAGGGCCTCCACGACCTCGTCGATGCCCTCGGAGCGGGAGGCGACCGTCTTGACGATCGGGGGGCGCCAGTCGCCGGGGCCGCGGGCCTCGCCGAGGCCGAGCATGTGGTTCAGCTCGCGGGCGGTGGCGTCGGCGCCGTCGCGGTCGGCCTTGTTGACGACGTAGACGTCGCCGATCTCCAGGATCCCGGCCTTCGCCGCCTGGATGCCGTCGCCCATCCCCGGGGCCAGGAGCACGACAGAAGTGTCCGCCTGGGAGGCGATCTCCACCTCCGACTGGCCGACCCCGACCGTCTCGACCAGGATCACGTCGCAGCCCGCCGCGTCGAGGACGCGGATGGCCTGCGGGGCGGACCAGGCGAGGCCGCCGAGGTGGCCGCGGGTGGCCATCGAGCGGATGTAGACGCCGGGGTCGGAGGAGTGGTCCGACATGCGGACGCGGTCGCCGAGCAGGGCGCCGCCCGAGAACGGCGAGGACGGGTCGACGGCCAGGACGCCGACCCGCCTGCCCTGCTTGCGGTACGCCGTGACCAGCGCGGACGTCGAGGTCGACTTGCCCACACCCGGCGATCCGGTGAGACCCACGACGTAGGCCCCGCCGGTCAGCGGTGCGAGCGCCGCCATGACCTCCCTGAGCTGGGGGGACGCCCCCTCCACCAGGGAGATCAGCCGGGCCACGGCCCTGGGCCGGCCTTCCCTGGCCTGGGCCACCAGCGAGGCGACGTCCTGCATCACGGCTCCGTTCCTAGAGATATCCGGGATATCCGTACGACATGCTCAGGCCTTGGGTACCCGCACGATGAGCGCGTCACCCTGACCGCCGCCGCCGCACAGTGCCGCCGCGCCGACCCCGCCGCCGCGCCGCTTGAGCTCCAGGGCCAGGTGAAGGACGAGTCGGGCGCCGGACATGCCGATGGGGTGGCCCAGGGCGATGGCCCCGCCGTTGACGTTCACCTTTTCCGTGGACACCCCGAGGTCCTTCATTGACTGCACCGCCACGGCGGCGAAGGCCTCGTTGATCTCGATCAGGTCCAGGCTCTCGACCTCCAGGCCCTCCTTCTTCAGGGCGTGCAGGATCGCGTTGGAGGGCTGCGACTGGAGGGAGTTGTCGGGTCCCGCCACATTTCCGTGGGCGCCGATCTCGGCGATCCACTCCAGGCCCAGCTCCTGCGCCTTGGTCTTGCTCATCACGACCACGGCCGCGGCGCCGTCCGAGATCTGCGAGGCGGTGCCCGCGGTGATCGTGCCGTCCTTGGTGAACGCCGGGCGCAGCTTGCCGAGCGACTCGGCCGTGGTCTCCGCGCGGATGCCCTCGTCCTTGCTGAAGACGACGGCCTCGCCCTTGCGCTGCGGGATCTCGATGGGGGTGATCTCGGCCTCGAAGACGCCGTTCTGCTGGGCGGCGGCGGCCCGCTGGTGGGAGAGCGCGGCGATCTCGTCCTGCTCGGGGCGGGCGATGCCCAGCCGCGTGTTGTGCTTCTCCGTGGACTCGCCCATCGCGATGTTCTCGAAGGCGTCGGTCAGGCCGTCGTAGGCCATCGCGTCGAGCATCTCGATCGCGCCGTACTTGTATCCCTCGCGGGACTTGGGGAGCAGGTGGGGGGCGTTGGTCATGGACTCCTGGCCGCCCGCGACGATCACGTCGAACTCACCTGCACGGATGAGCTGGTCGGCGAGCGCGATGGCGTCGAGGCCCGAGAGGCACACCTTGTTGATGGTCAGCGCGGGGACGCTCATGGGGATGCCCGCCTTGACGGCGGCCTGGCGTGCCGGGATCTGCCCTGCCCCGGCCTGGAGCACCTGGCCCATGATCACGTACTGCACCTGGTCGCCACCGATACCCGCACGGTCGAGGGCGGCCTTGATCGCGAAGCCGCCGAGATCGGCTCCGGAGAAGGACTTCAGGGAGCCCAGCAACCGTCCCATGGGCGTCCGGGCGCCCGCGACGATCACCGAGGTCGTGCTGTTCGTTCCAGACATGAGGTGCGATCCCCTTCCAGCGTTTTTCAGCTGAGGAGTGAACGAGGGTTTACTTGAAATGTACTGAGCGGTAGACCACCCCGTCATCGGGCCGTCGGTGTGATCGCGCGCACGTTGCGTAACCATCGCGCTAGCGCTGCACTACATACATGCTGACGCGAATCGACCACATCGGGATCGCCTGCTTCGACCTCGACACGACTGTCGAGTTCTACCGGGCCACGTACGGCTTCGAGGTGTTCCACTCCGAGGTCAACGAGGAACAGGGCGTACGCGAGGCCATGTTGAAGATCAACAACACGGACGACGGCGGCGCCTCCTACCTCCAGCTCCTCGAACCCACCCGCGAGGACTCCGCCGTAGGAAAGTGGCTGGCGAAGAACGGGGAGGGGGTCCACCACATCGCCTTCGGTACGGCGGACGTCGACACGGACTCCGAGGACATCCGCGGGAAGGGCGTACGCGTTCTGTACAAGGAGCCCCGGCGCGGTTCCATGGGGTCACGGATCACGTTCCTGCACCCAAAGGATTGCCATGGCGTACTGACAGAACTGGTCACTTCGGCGCCTGTTGAGTCACCTGAGCACTGACCCCCGTACAAAAGGGCCGGTAGGGTTGGGGTCGGTCGTCGCTCGCAACCAGGGCAACGGCATGCCGGGGTCCGGGTTTCGGGGGGCGAGCGTCGGGCAGCAGCCCATGCTCCGTCGTTGATCTGACACCATTCCCCGGGAGCACCGTTCGATGGATGGACGGTGCTCGTTGGAGTAAACCGCGACCAGGGGACGGATGGGACCGCGCAGTGCGGGGCTACGAACGCCAGGAGCGAGAGCCGGCGGCTGACGTCGACCACCTCTCTCGGTTCGAGGCCGAGATGGAGCGGCTGAAGACCGAGCGGGAAAAGGCGATCCAGCATGCCGAGGACCTCGGCTACCAGGTCGAGGTGCTGCGCGCCAAGCTGCACGAGGCGCGCCGCACCCTCATGTCCCGACCGGCTTACGACGGCGGTGACATCGGCTATCAGGCCGAGCAGATGCTTCGTAATGCCCAGGTCCAGGCCGACCAGTTGCGGCAGGACGCCGAGCGCGAGCTGAGCCAGGCCCGCGCGCAGACCCAGCGCATCCTCCAGGAGCACGCCGAGCAGGCCGCGCGCCTCCAGGCGGAGCTGCACACGGAGGCCGTGACCCGGCGCCAGCAGCTCGACCAGGAGCTGGCGGAGCGCCGGCAGACCGTCGAGTCGCACGTCAACGAGAACGTGGCGTGGGCCGAGAACCTGCGCGCCCGCTCCGAGTCGCAGGCCCGCCGTCTCGTCGAGGAGTCGCGGACCGAGGCCGAGCAGGCCCTGGCCGCCGCCCGCGCCGAGGCCGAGCGGGTCGCCACCGAGGCCCGCCAGCGGCTGGAGATGGACGCCGAGGCGGCCCGCGCGGAGGCCGAGCAACTCCTGCGCCGCGCCCGCACGGACGCCGAGCGGCTGCTGAACGCGGCTTCCTCGCAGGCCCAGGAGGCCACCGACCACGCCGAGCAGCTGCGCAGCTCCACGGTCAACGAGTCGGACAGCGCCCGCCGTCAGGCCACCGAGCTGAGCCGGGCCGCCGAGACCCGCATGGCCGAGGCCGAAACCTCACTGCGTGAAGCGCGCCTGGAGGCGGAGAAGGTCCTCTCCGAGGCCAAGGAGGCCGCCGCCAAGGCCCTCTCCAGCGCCGAGTCCGCCAACGAGCAGCGCACGCGGACGGCGAAGGAGCAGGTCGCCCGGCTGGTCACGGAGGCCACCAAGGAGGCCGAGACCACCAAGTCGGACGCCGAGCAGATCGTCGCCGACGCCCAGGCCAAGGCCGACAAGATCGTCGCGGAGGCCGAGGAGAACGCGCGCAGCCTCACCGCCGAGGAGACCGCCTCCCAGCTCGCGAAGGCCGCCCGTACCGCCGAGGACGTCCTCGACAAGGCGTCCGAGGAGGCCAAGAACACCACGAAGGCCGCCACCGAGGAGGCCGAGCGGATCCGCTCCGAGGCGGAGGCCGAGGCCGACCGGCTGCGCGCCCAGGCGCACGACATCGCCGAGGGGCTCAAGGGCGCGGCGAAGGACGACACCAAGGAGTACCGGGCCAAGACGGTCGAGCTTCAGGAGGAGGCGCGCCGGCTGCGCGGCGAGGCCGAGCAGCTGCGCGCCGACGCGGTCGGCGAGGGCGAGCGCATCCGCGCCGAGGCCCGCCGCGAGGCCGTCCAGCAGATCGAGGAGGCGGCCAAGACCGCCGAGGAGCTGCTGTCGAAGGCCCGCGCGGACGCCGACGAGCTGCGCCAGACCGCCACCACGGACAGCGAGAAGGTCCGCACCGAGGCCATCGAGCGCGCCACCACGCTGCGCCGGCAGGCCGAGGAGACCCTCGACCGCACCCGCAAGGAAGCCGAGCGGCACCGCTCGGAGGTCATCGAGCAGTCCGAGGGCATCAAGGCCGACGCCGAACAGGCGGCGCGCGACCTGCGCGACGAGACCGAGCGGGCCATAGAGGCGCGCCGCGAGGAGGCCGCCGAGGGCCTGACGCGGCTGCACACGGAGACCGAGGAGCGGCTCGCCGCTGCCGAGCAGGCGCTCACCGACGCCCGCGAGGAGGCCGAGCGGATCCGCCGCGAGGCCGCCGAGGAGACCGAGCGACTGCGCGGCGAGGCCGCCGACCGCATCCGCTCCCTCCAGGCGCAGGCCGAGGCGGAGGCCGACCGGCTGCGCAACGAGGCCGCCGCCGACGCGTCCGCCTCGCGCGCCGAGGGCGAGGCCATCGCCGTACGCCTGCGGTCCGAGGCGTCCGCCGAGGCCGAGCGGCTCAAGACCGAGGCGCAGGACACCGCCGACCGCGTCCGCGCGGAGGCCCAGGCCGCCGCCGAGCGACTGGCCACGGAGGCGTCGGAGACGCTGGCCGCCGCCCAGGAGGAGGCCGTACGGCGTCGTCGTGAGGCCGAGGAGCTGCTCGGGTCGGCCCGTGAGGAGGCCGGGCAGGAGCGCGAGCAGGCCCGCGAGCAGAGCGAGGAGCTGCTGGCCTCGGCGCGCAACCGCGTCGAGGAGGCGCAGTCCGAGGCCGTACGGCTGGTCGAGGAGGCCGACCGGCGCGCCACCGAGATGGTGTCGGGCGCCGAGCAGCACGCGCAGCAGGTACGGGAGTCCGTCGCCGGGCTGCACGAGCAGGCCCAGGAGGAGATCGCCGGGATCAGGTCGGCCGCCGAGCACGTGGCGGACCGCACCCGGCGCGAGGCGCAGGAGGAGGCGGACCGGGTCCGCGCCGACGCCTACAGCGAGCGGGAGCGGGCCACCGAGGACGCCAACCGCGTCCGGCGCCGGGCGGCCGAGGAGACGGACGCCGCCAAGGCCCTTGCGGAGCGCACCGTTTCGGACGCCATCGCGGAGTCGGAGCGGCTGCGGTCGGAGGCCGCCGAGCACGCCCAGCAGGTGCGCACCCAGGCGTCGGACACGATCGCGCAGGCCGACCAGGACGCGGCGCGGGCCCGGGCGGACGCCCGCGAGGACGCCAACCGGATCCGTTCGGACGCGGCGACGCAGGCCGACACCCTCATCACCGAGGTGACGGCGGAGGCGGAGCGGCTCCAGACGGAGACGATCAACGAGGCCGAGCGGGTGCGCTCGGAGGCCGTGGCCAAGGCCGGGAAACTCATCGCGGACGCGACCGGGGACGCGGAGCGGCTGCGTGCCGAGGCCGCCGACACGGTGGGTTCCGCGCAGCAGCACGCCGAGCGGATCCGCAACGAGTCCAACCGTCTCAAGGCGGACGCGGAGGCGGAGGCGGAGCGGGTCACCTCGGCGGCGCGCGAGGAGTCCGAGCGGACGCTGGACGAGGCCCGCAAGGAGGCCAACAAACGGCGCTCCGAGGCGGCCGAGCAGGTCGACACCCTCATCACGGAGACCGCGGCCGAGGCCGACAAGCTGCTCAGCGAGGCCCAGCAGCAGGCGCAGAAGACGACGGCGGACGCCGAGGCGCAGGCCGACTCGATGGTCGGCGCGGCCCGCAGCGAGGCCGACCGGCTGGTGTCCGAGGGCACGATCGAGGGCAACTCCCGGGTGGAGCAGGCCCGTACGGACGCGGACGAGCTGCTCGTCGGCGCGCGCCGGGACGCCACCGCCATAAGGGAGCGGTCCGAGGAGCTGCGCGACCGCATCACCACCGAGATCGAGAACCTGCACGAGCGGGCCCGCCGTGAGTCCGCCGAGACGATGAAGTCGGCCGGCGACCGCTGCGACGCGCTCATCAAGGCGGCCGAGGAGCAGCTCGGCAAGGCGCAGATGAAGGCCAAGGAGCTGGTCTCGGAGGCCAACTCCGAGGCGGGCAAGGTCCGTATCGCCGCCGTGAAGAAGGCCGAGGGTCTCCTCAAGGAGGCCGAGCAGAAGAAGTCCACGCTCATCCGCGAGGCCGAGGAGCTGAAGGCGGAGGCGATCCGCGAGGCCCGCCGCACGGTCGAGGAGGGCAAGCGCGATCTGGAGGTGCTCGTCCGCCGCCGCGAGGACATCAACGCCGAGATCTCCCGTGTCCAGGACGTCCTGGAGGCGTTGGAGTCTTTCGAGGCCCCGACAGCGGCCAAGGACGGCGGGGTCAAGGCGGGAGCCACGGCGGGCGCAACTCGTTCGGGTGGCAAGTCTGTTGAAGGTTAAGAAGACCCTGTGAGGTTAGGGGTGTTCTGGGGCCTTTGACCCGGTCTTTGGCAAGCGGTCGGACGGTTAGCCACTCAAAAGAGGTGTCATTCTCCAGATCAAACACGTATCCGCTCGATGACACACCGCTTCGGCCCCTAGGATTCCCCCTATCACCTCACCGGTCTCATTCGACAGGAACCCCATGAGCGACACTTCCCCCTACGGCTTCGAGCTTGTGCGGCGTGGGTACGACCGCGCTCAGGTGGACGAACGCATCTCGAAGCTCGTCTCCGACCGTGACAGCGCTCTGGCCCGTATCACTGCTCTCGAAAAGCGCATCGAGGAGCTCCACCTCGAAACGCAGAACGCCGCGGCCCAGGTAAGCGACGCGGAGCCGTCGTACGCCGGGCTCGGCGCGCGGGTCGAGAAGATCCTCCGCCTCGCCGAGGAAGAGGCCAAGGACCTGCGCGAGGAGGCCCGGCGCGCGGCCGAGCAGCACCGCGAACTCGCGGAGTCCGCTGCTCAGCAGGTCCGCAATGACGCAGAATCGTTCGCTGCGGAGCGCAAGTCCAAGGCCGAGGACGAGGGCGTCCGGATCGTCGAGAAGGCCAAGAGCGACTCCGCCCAGCTGCGTGGCGAGGCTCAGAAGGACGCGCAGCAGAAGCGCGAGGAGGCCGACGCCCTCTTCGAGGAGACCCGCGCCAAGGCCGCGCAGGCCGCCGCCGACTTCGAGACGAACCTCGCCAAGCGCCGCGAGCAGTCCGAGCGCGACCTGGCGTCGCGTCAGCAGAAGGCCGAGAAGCGCCTCGCGGAGATCGAGCACCGCGCGGAGCAGCTTCGCCTTGAGGCCGAGAAGCTGCGTACGGACGCGGAGCGTCGCGCCCGTCAGACGGTGGAGACGGCTCAGCGCCAGGCCGAGGACATCGTGGCCGACGCGAACGCCAAGGCCGACCGCATCCGTTCGGAATCCGAGCGCGAGCTGGCCGCCCTGACGAACCGTCGCGACAGCATCAACGCGCAGCTGACGAACGTGCGCGAGATGCTCGCCACGCTCACCGGCGCCGCGGTGGCCGCCGCGAGCTCGCCGGTCGAGGACGAGCCGATCTCTCGTGGAGTTCCGGCTCAGCAGTCCCGGTAAGCACCTGTCGTAAAGCCGAGGCCCGCATTCCCTCAGGGGGTGCGGGCCTCAGCCGTGTCCGGCCAGCAGGGGCAGGTACACGTCGTCGACGATCCCGACGAGGGTGGCGTCGGCGACCGGGTCGCGGGAGAGGACCATCTCGTAACGCAGCAGGTCCGCGGGGACGGTGACGGCCCGCCGGGGGAGGTCGGCGGTGGGGATCTCACCCCGCTTCACGGCACGCCGAAGCAGCGTCAGCAGGATGTCGTGCATGATCCCGAAGACCTTCGGGTCCAGGTCGGTCGCCTCCGCGAGCAGGCCCCGGATGACGTCCGGGCCGATCTCCCGCTGCCGTTCGGCCATCAACCGCAGCAGGGTGAGCAGGTCCTCGCGCAACTCCCCGGTGTCCGGCACCTGGTCGACGATGAAGCCGGTGCGGTGCGGCAGGGCGGCCTTGACGAGTTCGGCGCGGTTGGGCCAGCGGCGGTAGAGGACCTGCTTGCCGGTGCGGGCGCGGGCCGCGACGCCCTCCATGGTGAGGCGGGCGTAGCCGACGTCGGCGAGCTCGTCCCACACGGCGTCCAGGATGTCGGCCTCCAGGGCCGCGCCCCGCCGTCGTGTGCTGTCACCGGGCACCGGCACACCTCCCTTAAGAGACCTTGCGTCTCCTATCTCGTCCAGCTTATCGTGCGGTTAAGAGACGCACCGTCTCCAAAGGGGGAACCGTGTCGACCACCACCACCCGCCTCGACCCCGCCGTCCGCAAGCTCGCCGGCATTCTCGTCCTGGGCGCCCTCGCCCCACTGCTCGACAGCACGATCGTCTCCATCGCCCTGCACACCCTGGGCCACGACCTGAACGCGTCGACGACGAGCCTGCAATGGGTCAGCACCGCGTATCTCCTCGCCCTCGCCACGGTCGTCCCGGTCTCCGGCTGGGCCGTCGAACGCTTCGACTCCCGCAGCGTCTGGCGCGGCGCGCTGACCCTCTTCCTCACCGGGTCCCTGCTCTGCGGGCTCGCCTGGAACATCGGCTCGCTGATCGCCTTCCGGGTCGTGCAGGGCATCGGCGGCGGACTGCTGCTGCCCGTCATGCAGACCCTGGTCATGCGCGCCGCCGGCGGCCGCAGCCTCGGCCGCCTGATGGCGGCGATCACCCTGCCCGCCATGGTCGTACCGATCCTCGGCCCGGTCGTCGGCGGCCTGATCGTCGGCCACCTCAGCTGGCGCTGGATCTTCTACGTCAACCTGCCCGTCTGCCTGCTGGCCCTCGCCCTGGCCTGGCGCGGCGTCCCGAAGGACACCCCGCGCCCCGGCCACCACCTGGACCTGACCGGCCTCCTGCTCCTCTCCCCCGGCCTCGCCACCGTGGTCTACGGCCTGTCCGAGACCGGCGTCGCCCGCGCGACGGCGATCCCGGTGGGCGCCGTACTCATAGCCCTGTTCGCCCGCCACGCGCTGCGCACCCGCGAACCCCTCGTGGATCTGCGCCTGTTCAAGGACCGCGCGTTCGCCGTCTCCTCGATCCTGACGTTCCTCAACGGGCTCGCCCTGTTCGGCGGGATGTTCCTGCTCCCCCTCTACTACCAACAGGCGCGCGGCGAGGGCGTGATCGCGGCCGGGCTGCTGCTGGCGCCGCAGGGCCTGGGCAGTCTGCTGGCCCGCGTCACCGGCCCGCTGACCGACCGGCTCGGGCCGCGCCCGGTCACCGTGGCGGGCATGCTGCTGTGCGCGCTGGGCACCCTCCCCTTCCTTCTCCAGCGTCCCGGCGCCGCGCTGCTCCTCGTCGCCCTGGTCGTGCGCGGCCTCGGGGTGAGCGCGGCCAACATGGCGGTCATGGTGGGCGCGTATCAGGGTCTCGACCGCGCCCGCATCCCGCACGCGAGCACCACCGTCCGGATCGTCCAGCAGCTCGGCGGGTCCGTCGGCACGGCCGTACTGGCGACGGTCCTCGCGCACGGGCACGGCGGCACGGCGTTCCCGCACGCGTTCGCGTGGGCGACGGCGTTCACCGTTGTTGCCTGCCTAGTCGGACTCTGTTTGCCCGTTCGGGTGGCATCCGCCGAACGCCCGTCTTAGCGTGGCCGCATGATCGAGCTCGAGGGGCTGACCAAGCGGTACGGCGAGAAGGTGGCGGTCAACAACCTCACCTTCGCCGTCAGACCCGGCATCGTCACGGGCTTCCTCGGCCCGAACGGCGCCGGCAAGTCGACGACCATGCGCATGATGCTCGGGCTCGACCGGCCGACCGCCGGTGACGTGCGCATCGACGGCCAGCACTACGACCAGCTCAAGGACCCGCTGAAGTACATCGGCGCCCTCCTCGACGCCAAGGCCATGCACGGCGGGCGCAGCGCCTTCAACCATCTGCTGTGTCTCGCGCAGAGCAACGGCATCTCGACGGCCCGCGTCCACGAGGTGCTGGACACCGTCGGTCTCACGACCGTCGCGAAGAAGAAGGCCAAGGGGTTCTCACTGGGCATGGGACAGCGGCTCGGTATCGCGGGCGCGCTGCTCGGTGATCCCCGCATCCTGATGTTCGACGAGCCGGTCAACGGGCTCGACCCCGAGGGCATCCACTGGATCCGCAACCTGATGAAGTCCCTTGCCGGGCAGGGCCGTACGGTCTTCGTCTCCTCGCACCTGATGAGCGAGATGGCGCTGACGGCCGACCACCTCGTCGTCATCGGCCAGGGCCGGCTCCTCGCGGACACCTCCATGGCCGACTTCATCCAGCAGAACTCGCGCTCCTACGTCCGGATCCGCACCCCGCAGCGGGAGCGGCTGCTCGACGTGCTGCACCAGGCCGGGATCACCGTCGTCGAGTCCGGCAGCGGGGTCCTGGAGGTGGACGGCGGCAGGTCCGAGCAGATCGGTGAGCTGGCCGCGTCGCACCAGCTCGTGCTGCACGAGCTGAGTCCCCAACAGGCCTCCCTGGAGGAGGCGTTCATGCAGTTGACCGCGGAGTCGGTGGAGTACCACGCGCATTCCGACGCATCACCACCCCCCGTGGCGCCTGCCCAGCAGCAGGGCTGGGGCGATGGCTGGAAGAAGGGCTGACATGGCGGCGACCCAGGTCATCCGGTCGGAGTGGACCAAGATCCGTTCCGTCGCGTCGACGGTGTGGACGCTCTCACTGGCCGTGGTGGTGACGATCGGGCTCGGCATGCTCATCTCGGCGCTGTCGAAGAGCCAGTTCGACGACATGAGCGCCGAGGACAAGCTGTCCTTCGATCCGACGTTCATCAGCTTCGCCGGGATGAGTCTCGGTCAGCTCGCGATGATCGTGTTCGGGGTGCTCGTCGTGTCGAACGAGTACAGCACCGGCATGATCCGCACCTCGCTCGCGGCCGTACCGCAGCGCGGCACCTTCCTGTTCGGCAAGATCGCGGTGGCCACCGGGCTCTGTCTCGTCGTCGGGCTCGTGACCAGCTTCCTCACGTTCTTCCTCGGGCAGGCGATGCTCGGCTCCCACAAGGCGGAGATCGGCGACTCCGGTGTGCTGCGCGCGGTGATCGGCGGCGGGCTCTACATGACCCTGATCGCGATGTTCTCCATGGGCGTCGCCTCGATGCTGCGCTCGCCGATGCTGTCGCTGGGCATCCTGATGCCGTTCTTCTTCCTGATCTCCAACATCCTCGGCAACGTCTCCGCGACGAAGAAGATCGGCCAGTACCTGCCCGACCAGGCCGGCAGCAAGATCATGCAGGTGGTCACCCCGGTGGACGACTCCGCGCCGTACGGACCGTGGGGCGGGTTCGGGATCATGGCGCTGTGGGTGGTCGCCGCGCTCGCGGGCGCGTACGTCCTCCTGAAGCGCCGGGACGCGTAGCCGGGGCCATGGCTTTACTTTCCTTTGGGCGGAACCGTCAGCGCCCCGATATCCTCCTAACCCTTACGGGGGCGTGTGCCCTGCTGTCCTGATCCTTTCGATGGGTGCGGAGCATGATCGAGGCTGTCGGCCTGACCAAGCGCTACGGCGACAAGACCGCCGTGTACAACCTTTCCTTCCAGGTGCGGCCCGGTGCCGTCACCGGTTTCCTCGGGCCCAACGGCTCGGGCAAGTCGACGACGATGCGCATGATCCTCGGCCTGGACAACCCCACGTCGGGACAGGTGACGATCGGCGGCTTCCCCTACCGCAAGCTGCCGAACGCCCCCAGACAGGTCGGCGCCCTGCTCGACGCCAAGGCCGTGCACGGCGGCCGGAGCGCCCGCAGCCATCTGCTGAGCCTGGCCCAGCTCTCGGGCATCCCGGCCCGGCGCGTGGACGAGGTGCTCGGGGTCGTGGGCCTCCAGGACGTGGCGCGAAAGCGCTCCAAGGGCTTCTCCCTCGGCATGGGCCAGCGGCTCGGCATCGCCGCCGCGCTCCTCGGCGACCCGCAGGTCCTGCTCTTCGACGAGCCGGTCAACGGCCTCGACCCCGAGGGCATCCTCTGGGTGCGGAACCTGATGAAGGCGCTCGCGGCGGAGGGCCGTACCGTCTTCGTCTCCTCGCACCTGATGAGCGAGATGGCGCTGACGGCGGACCACCTCATCGTGATCGGGCGCGGACAGCTCCTGTCGGACATGAGCGTGCGGGACTTCATCTCGGCGAACTCCGCCGACTTCGCGCGCGTGCGCACCCCCGACAGCGAGCCCCAGCTGCGCGAGAAGCTGACCTCCGCGCTGACCGAGGCGGGCGGCCACGTGCTGCCCGAGCAGGACGGCGGGCTGCGCGTCACGGGACTGCCGCTGCCGCGCATCAGCGACATCGCGCACGACACGGACGTACGCCTGTGGGAGCTGTCCCCGCATCAGGCCTCGCTGGAGGAGGCGTACATGCGGATGACGCAGGGCGCCGTCGACTACCGCTCGACGATCGACCAGAAGGCCGGCCTGATGCAGCAGCTGCCGCCGGGCGCGCAGCCGCCCATGCCGGTACCGGGCCAGGGCCAGCCGGGCTGGTACGCGCCGCCGTCACCGCAGCAGGGCGGCCAGCCGTTCGCGATGGGCCAGCCCCCGGCGAATCCGTACGGCGCCCCGAATCCGTATGGCGCCCCTGCGGCCCCCGGCGGGGGCGTACCGGGCTCGTACGGACCTCCGGCACCCATGCCCCCGCAGACACCGGCACAGCCGCCCCAGACCGCCCCTGCACCGACTGCGGACGCACCCTCGGCCACCTCCACCCCAACTCCCACCCCCGACCTGACCAAGCCCGAGGACGCCCGATGAGTACGCCTCAGACTCCGATGCCGCCGGCAGCCGCGCCCAACTGGCAGGCGGCGCCCGGTCCTTCGTACGGCGGGTACACCTCGCCGATCCCGGTGGTGCGCACGCATCTCGGGCATGCGCTCGCCTCCGAGTGGACGAAGATCAAGTCGGTGCGTTCGACGATCTGGACGCTCGGTGTGTTCGTGGTCCTCGTCGTCGGCATCGGCCTGCTCGCCGCCGTCGTGGTCAGCAACTCCTCCTCGGAGCTGCGCGGCGAGAACCCGCTCTCCTACGGCTTCTTCGGGCTGCTGCTCGGCTGCATGTGCATCATCACGCTCGGCGTGCTGACCACGGCCTCGGAGTACGGCACCGGCATGATCCGCACGACGATGACCGCGTGCCCCAGCCGCGGCCGGGTCCTCGCGGCGAAGTCGATCGTGTTCTTCGGGGTCGCCTTCGTGGTCACCCTGGTGGCCTCGGGGTTCATCGCCTTCGTGGACGCCTCGCTGCTGGAGAACAACGGCGCGAAGGACCCGTCCACCTCCGAGTGGCTCAAGGGGACCGTCGGCGTCTCCCTCTACATCGCGCTGCTCGGGCTGCTCTCGCTGATCATCGGCTCGATCATCCGGCACTCGGCGGGCGCGATCACCGTCATGATCGGCGCGGTACTCGCCCCGCTGGTCGTCGCGCTGTTCATGTTCTCGCAGTCGCTGGAGGACGTGCGCCAGAAGCTGTTCGAGTACTCGATCCCGAACCAGCTGAGCGTCTTCTACTCCAACTCCCTCACCGACTCCGGCCCTTCGGGCTGGGACCCGCTGTGGATCATCGTGGGGGTGACGGCCGTGGCGTTCGCGGGCGCCGTCGCGCTGCTGGAGAAGCGGGACGTGTGAGCAGTACCACTCTTTAAAAGGTCGGCTCTTTGAAAGGCCGGCCTAGAACCTCGGCGCGTTCCTGGACCGCTGCACCCGTGTGGTGCGGCGGTCCTTCGCGTTCCAGCAGGCCTTGTGCCAGTGGCGGCGGTCGTCCACGCCCGCGTGCTCCGGCCAGGCCACGACGTGCGGGACGCCGGAGGGGATCTGCTGGTCGCAGCCGGGGCAGCGGTACGTCTTGCCCTGCGCGCTCGCCCCGGCGACGTGGCGCACGCTCCACTCCTCGCCCTGCCAGTGCTCGGTGGACTGCCAGCCGCCGTAGCGGCCCGAGCGCTCGTCGTCGGCGCTCTGGCCGGGGGAACCGGACTCCTTGGGTCGGTTGCGACGCGGGGACACAGAACACCTCACGGGGCTATACAGGAGGCAAGGGCTGTGTCCAGCGTACGTGGCGCGCGCAGGGGTACGCGAAGGGCAGCAACCCGTACAAGTCCCCCTCGGGACCGCGCATTCTGCAGACAATCCGCAAATCTCTTCGCCAGGCCGTGTCCTCGGCACGTGTCGGACGGTTATGCCCGGTGGGGGAGCTCCGTGTCGGAGCCAAGGAAGCAGGAAGAGCCATGCGCGTCGGAAGTTTTGTGTTGGCGGCCCAGTTCCCGGGGCAGGGCCAGGGGGAGGCCCTGCACCGCGCGGTCCGCTCGGTGGAGATCGCGGAGGAGGCCGGTCTCGACACGGCCTGGCTGGCCGAGCACCATTTCGTGCCCTACGGCACCTGCCCGTCCGCGATCACCCTGGCCGCGTTACTGCTGGGCCGCACCCGGCGCATCCGCGTCGGCACCGCGGTCAGCGTGCTGCCCACGGTCCACCCGGTCGCCCTCGGCGAGCAGGCCGCGCTGCTGCACGTGACGAGCGGCGGGCGCTTCTCGCTGGGCGTGGGGCGCGGCGGGCCGTGGGTCGACCTGGAGGTGTTCGGCTCGGGTCTCGCCGCGTACGAACAGGGGTTCCCGGAGTCACTCGATCTGCTGATGCGCTGGCTGCGCGAGCCGTCGGTCGCGGGCACCGGTGACCGCTTCGCGTTCCGTGAAGTGCCCGTCGTACCAAGGCCGTCGGAGGCGCTGTCGGACGCGCCGGGCCCCGAGGTCGTCGTCGCCTGCACCTCGCCCGCGAGCGTGCGGCTGGCGGCCGAGCGGGGCCTGCCGATGCTGCTGGGCATGCATGTCGGGGACGAGGAGAAGGCCGAGATGGTCGCCCTGTGGCGGCAGTCGGCGCGGGCGGCCCGGCGGCCCGTGGAGGAGGTCCACAGTGCGGCCCATGTGTCGGCCGGTGTCTGCCAGATCGCGGACAGGCGCGCGGACGCCGTGGAGGCCCTGGTGAAGGCGATGCCGGGCTGGCTGAAGCAGGGGCTCGACGCCCATGTGACGGTGGACGACCGCGAGCGCCGGATGCGCGACCCGCTCGCGTACACCGAACTCCTTTGCGGACTGCACCCGGTGGGCACCCCGCGGCTGTGCGCCGACCGGCTCGCGGCGACCTCCGAGCGGACCGGCATCTCCCGCTTCGCGCTGCTCGTCGAGGGGTCCGGAGACCTCGCGGCGACCGAGGAGAACGTACGGCGGCTCGGCGCCGAGGTGCTCCCTCACCTCGGCTGAGCGAACCGCGCTGGACGATCCGCGGGGAGCTTGCCGCCCCGTACAGAACACCTCCCGCGTACGGAGCGGCAAGCAAGTGCGCCGTCGCTGCGTCAGCAGTCCCTGAACTCCGGGGACTGGTTGAGCAGTTGGCTGCGCACGGAGGTGAAGCGGGCCAGCGACTCGTCCACCGCGCCGTCCAGCGGGAACACCGCCACCCGGTGGCAGTTCTGGAAGGCCAGGCGTACACCGAAGTGCCGCTGCAGCGCGCCGCGTATCGCGTCACTCGCGAGCGCACGCAGCAACTGACCGCGTGCCTGCTCGTCCGGCGGCGGCGTCTGGTTGTCGGCGAACGCACCGCCGTCGACCTTCAGCTGAGCCACCAGGGAGCTGATCATCTCCCATGCGTAAGGCAGGGAGGTCCGGACGCAGTCGACGAATTCAGCTTCGTCGACCTCGCCTCGCTCGGCCTTTTCGAGTAGGGCCGGTGAGACGTCGAGCGACATGGGTTCTCCTCTCGCACCCCCAACTCGCGGGGGTTGCCGGACAGGTAAGGGAGTCCGCGATTACGAACACGCTGCGTACACGTCTCGCGACCTCCCGTTTATACGGTAGGCAACGGAGGGGGGCGGCACCAGGAGAATGCGTACATAGGGAACTCCCAATAGGCCCACAATCGGCCATGAATGAACAAGGGGCGTCACGGGTCTTCCAGGGCGAATCGCGTTCGCTGCCGCCCGTCGAGTAGCGTTGCCCACCATGCGTCTCGTCATTGCCCGGTGTTCCGTGGACTACGCGGGCCGGCTCACCGCCCACCTCC
>NZ_JBLTJC010000218.1:0-17431 GCF_048158785.1 Streptomyces colwelliae
GCCGTGGCGCTGGCCGCCCGCGAGATCAGCGGTCTCGACGTGTACCGCACCGTCGTCCCCTTCCACACCCGCGCCAAGTCCCACTGGGCCGACTCGGTCGGCTGGTACGTGGGCGGCGCCCCGATCGCGGCGGCCGCGGCCGCGCTCACGCCTCATCTGACGCCCGGTCCGATCCACGGCGACGCGCTGCCGCGCAATGTGCATGTCGGGCCGGACGGGCCGGTGCTGGTCGATCTGGAGACCTTCTCCGCCGACCTGCGCGAGCACGACCTGGTGGTGATGGCCCTGTCCCGCGACCGGTATGCCTTCCCGGCCCGGGCGTACGACTCGTTCACCGAGGCGTACGGGTGGGATGTGCGGGAGTGGGCGGGCTGCGGGGTGCTCCGCGGTGCTCGGGAGACGGCTAGCTGTGCGTGGGTTGCGCAGCATGCGCCGAGCAATCCCGAGGCGCTCGTCGAGTTCAGGCGGCGGGTGGCGTCTTTGCGGGACGGGGACGAGACGGTGCGGTGGTTTCCGTTCTGAGCGCCTATTGATCCGGGCCGATAGGTATTCGGGCGGCTGACGGTCGTCTGTGGCTGGTCGCGCCCACGCGGCGGAGCCGCACATCGATACAGCCCCGCGCCCCTTTGGGGCGCTTCCGGCGCCCCGGGTTCAGACCGTCTCATCCTCCAGCTCGCGCAGCGGCCACGTGCCGTCGATCACCGCGTCCTGGTCGCCCTTGCGGCGCAGGAAGTTCTGGAAGTCCGCCGCCCATTCCGCGTACCACTCGATCTGGCGGCGGTGCAGGTCCGCCGGGCCGAGGGCCGCGACCTTGGGGTGGCGGTCGGCTATCGCGCCGGCCAGTCGGGCGGCGGCGAGGGCGTCGGCCGAGGCGTCGTGCGCGGAGTCGAGGACCACGCCGTACTCCTGGCAGACCGCTTCGAGATTGCGCTTGCCGCGGCGGTAGCGGTCCACGGAGCGGTCGATCGTGTACGGGTCGATGACCGGTGCGGGGTCGATGCCGCCCAGGCGGTCGCGCAGGGACGGCAGTCCGTGCCGGCGCAGCTCGGCGGAGAGCAGGGTGAGGTCGAAGGCCGCGTTGTAGGCGACTACGGGGACGCCCGACTTCCAGTACGTCACGAGGACGTCCGCGATCGACTCGGCGACCTGGTCGGCCGGGCGGCCCTCGGCGGTGGCCCGTTCGTTCGTGATGCCGTGTACCGCGACGGCGTCCGCCGGGATCTCCACGCCCGGATCGGCCAGCCACTCCCTGCGGCCCATCGGCCGTCCGCCCCTGACCTCGATGACCGCGCCCGTGACGATGCGCGCCTCGCGCGGCTCGGTCCCCGTCGTCTCCAGGTCGAAGCCGATGAGCAGCTCCTGGTGCCAGGCCATGACGGCCCCCCTTCTCGGTGGTGCTTTCCCCCAGTGGTCTCCACGATCGCATGAGCCACTGACAATCCGATGACCGCGTTCCGCTTACCGCCGGAGCGGGCCTCGGTCCCGGCCTGGGACAGGTCAGGACACCGGTCGCGAATCCGCCCACATCTGCTCGAACTCATCGCGGTAGGTGGGGAAAAGTGCGCTGTCATCCATTTCGTCGGACTTGACCAGTCGGCTGCCGTTCCGCAGCACCAGCACCGGCGCCTCCATGCCGCGGCTCCGGCGCAGATAGGACTGCACGACGGCTATGCCGTCCGAACCGTCGCCGTCGACGAGGTACGCCGTGAAGCGGGGCGTCTCGTCGAAGACCTGGATCTCGAAGGCCGCCGGGTCGCGCAGCCGGGACCGCACCCGTCGCATGTGCAGGATGTTCATCTCGACGGCGCGACTCAACTCGCCCCGCTTGATGCCGAGTTCGCGCTCGCGCCGCTTCACCGCGCTGGAGGCGGGGTTGAGGAACAGCAGCCGTACCCGGCAGCCCGACTCGGCGAGCCGGACCAGCCGGCGGCCGGAGAAGTTCTGCACGAGCAGGTTGAGGCCGATGCCGATGGCGTCGACCCGGCGGGCCCCGCCGAAGATGTCCTCGGCCGGGAACTGCCGCATCAGCCGCACCCGGTCGGGGTGTACGGCGACCACGTCCGCGAACCGGTCGCCGATCAGCTCCTCGACCGCGTCGACGGGCAGCCGGCGCGCCGAGGGCACGTCGCTGCCGGCGCCGAGGGTCTCCAGGAGTTTCGCGGAGGCCCGCTCGGCCTGGTTGAGGACAGCCTCGGACAGGGCGCGGTTGCGGGAGACGACGTTGCGGGTCACTTCCAGTTCGTCCAGGGCGAGTTCGACGTCCCGGCGCTCGTCGAAGTACGGCTCGAAGCAGGGCCAGTGCTGCACCATCAGCTCGCGCAGCTGCGGCAACGTCAGGAAACTGAGGACGTTGTCGTCGGCCGGGTCGAGCAAGTAGCCCTTCCGGCGGCTGACTTCGCGTACGGCGACCGCGCGCTGCACCCACTCCTGGCCGGCCGGACCGGCCGCGGCGACCACCCACTCGTCGCCGTGGACGGGTTCGTAGATGGGACGCAGTACGGCGGCCACGACGGCGCGCAGCCGCTGCTCGACCAGGTTCAGCCAGATGTAGGCGCGGCCGGCTCGCTGGGCGCGCGTACGCACCTCGCGCCAGGCGTCGGCGTCCCAGTCCAGCTCCGGACCGATGGATCCAGCCGCGTCCATCGGACGTGCCAGGGACACCGCGCCGGGCGGGACTTCTGCGGAGTTCCCCTCGTGACCCTCGTCACCAGGGGGCAACTCCAGCCCTCCCGAGCCCACCCGTGCACCGCCTTCCGCTCCCCCGAGCTCTCCCCAGTCTCAACGATCAAGGAAGGGTACTCCGGGACCGGTCGGCGGTGCAGCCGGATGGACAGGGTCGTTTCTCAACTTCCGCCGTTCACATTGCCGTTCTGGTTCGCGAGCGCGGGCGGAGTGAGCGGATTCATAGCGGTGACGTCGCGCGGGGCGATGGAGAATCCCTGCCAGTGGACCGGCATCGGCTGCTGGTCCTCGTCACGGGCGATGTGGTGGAAGCCGACGTTCACCCAGACCACGGGGTGTGTGAGGGTCTGTCCGTTGACCCACTTGTCGACCTGCTTCGGGTGCCCCGCACCGCAGTTGGGCAGGTTGTCGCTGGCGAACTGCTCGCACTTGTTGTACTCGGTGAAGTACACGTCGTGCGTGGTGAAGCTGCGGCCCGGGTACTTGGTGGTGGTGCCGGGGACTATCTCGTAGGACCGGGCGTGGTTGTCCTTGTTCTTGCCGGTCGCGCTGACGACGCGCCACCAGCGCATGTTCTTGGCGTCGCCCGCGAGTTCCTTGGTCACCTTGGTCAACGTGGTCTTGTTCGTGGGGGTGTTGGCGCCGCGCGGGGTGACCTTGGAGTCGTACTGCTCGACGCGTCCCTTGGAGGAGCCGTCGAGGGCGAAGTCCAACTTCCAGAAGACGTCGTGCTGGTGGCTCGTCGCGTACGCCTTGGCGCCCTTGCCGAGCGGCCAGCCGCGGCCGTCGCCCGCGTCGTAGTCGTAGGGCGAAAGGCTGCCGGTGGCACCGACGTTCATGTTGATGGTGCCGTCGTCCTGGAAGCGCCACTCGGTGATGTACTCGTACCAGCCGACCTGGTTGACCGTGTAGACGAGGAAGTCCTTGCCCTGGGTCTGGAAGACCTTGTTGGCGCTGTCGCCCTGCATCCGGAAGGCGTGGCCGCGCGAACGGGTCGTCGTACAGAGGCCCTTGACGTTCGGGTGGGCCGGGTCCTGGGCGTCGGGGACCTTGACGGTCTTGATGGTGCCGCCGGGGCACTCGCCGGGCTGCATGTTCATCAGGCCCGTGCCGAAGCCGTACTGGGTGAGGTCGCTGTACTCGTTCTTGCCGTCGTCGTACGGGACATGGATCTGGGCGAGCTTCGCGTCGGCGAGCACCTTGATGGGCGTGGCCTGGCCGGGCGGCTGGTAGGAGATGTTCTCCAGGACGAGGCCGGCCTCGCGCTCGTAGTGCCAGCACATCCGCCAGGTGGTGCCGGTGGAGAGCTTCTGCTCGATGGTGTAGGCGGCGCTGCAACCGGGTGCGGCGGCGGCCGGGGCGGCCTTCGGCTGAGCGACGGCCGGTCCCGCGCCGGCCGTGGCACCGGCGGCCAGGGTGGCGAGCGCGAGCCCGACGGCCCCCCGCCTGCGGGCACGGCTGATTCTGTTGACGCGCATGAAGAAGTGACTCCCTTACAGGAGAAGCAAGTTGGGACAGTGGACGGAGAACTGCGCGGTGGGCGCGGTCGGTTCAGCCGGTGAGCTTGCCGACCTTGCGGGCGCTCAGGTCGATGACGAAGTTACGGGCGTCGATCCACGGCCCGTTCTTGACCTTCGGGAACAGCCGCACGCAGCGGTGGTCTCCGCACTGGTCGAGGACGCCCGACTGCGCCCCCGGAGCGGCCTTGTAGATCATGGCGGTCAGCAACAGCTGGTCGGGCGAGGTGAGTTCGTTGCCGGTGGCGTCCTTGTAGTCGGCCTTCAGGCCCGCGCCGAGCGGGCTGGCGAGCAGCAGCTCGGCCGCCTCGACGTCCTCGGCGTGGCTCGCCGGCGGCTGCACTCCGTGCTGGGTGCCGGTCTGCTCGACCTTGCCGGTGTCGAGGTTGACGGTCTTGGTGACGACCGTGTCGTCCTTGTAGTCGTAGAACGTCACGTCCGCGCGGCGGGGTGCGTCCGGGTTGTCCAGCTCGCCGGTGTCGGGGGCGGCGAGTTCCACGTCGAGGCGCTGCGGTCCGCGCTTCCCGTCCACGTTTTCACTGGAGTTGAACAGTTGCTGATTGACCGCGATCCGCTCGACGCGCTTCATCTCGTCGTCGGTGAGCGGGTCGCGGCCCTTGCCCTTCTCGCCCTCGGCGGGGGCCTGTTGCACGACACCGGGTGCCGCGCCCTGCCCGTCCGCCGCCTGCTGCTGGGCGGACCCGGCCGCCTTTCCGGTGCCGCCCGACTCGTCGGCCCCCGCCGTGCCCGGCAGGGTGACGGCGACCATCACGGCGGTCCCGGCCACCGCTATGGCCGTACCCGCCACCACTTTGCCCAGGTGGCGGTGCACTGTCCTTCGCACTTTTCCCCCTACTCCCCCTGGGTCCTTCCCCGGACCGCCGGGAGTGGTGTGTGTCCCGCTTGGTTCGGGATACGGCATACGTCGTATCCACTGGTCATTTGGTAAGAGGGACGTAAGTCATAGGTGGTTCCCTCACTTTCGGGGAGACTCATGGCCAAGGCGCCCCGGTGGCGGGGCCCGGCTGAAAGAGTCGTGACCATGCAGGTCTGGCCTGGAGAGGCGTATCCACTCGGTGCCACGTACGACGGCGCCGGCACCAACTTCGCGGTCTTCACGGAGGCCGCGGACAGAGTAGAGCTGTGTCTGCTGCACGACGACGGCTCGGAGACCGCGGTGGAACTGCGGGAGAGCGACGCGTTCGTGCGGCACGCGTACGTGCCCGGCATCATGCCCGGACAGCGCTACGGCTTCCGCGCGCACGGCCCGTACGCCCCCGAGCGCGGCCAGCGGTGCAACTCCGCGAAGCTGCTGCTCGACCCGTACGCGAAGGCGGTCAGCGGATCGATCGCCTGGGGCGAGGAGGTGTACGGCTACCACTTCGACGCGCCCGACAAGCGCAACGACCTGGACTCGGCACCGCACACCATGACGTCGGTCGTGGTCAACCCGTACTTCGACTGGGGCGACGACCGGCTGCCCCGGCACGGATACCACGAGACGGTGCTCTACGAGGCCCACGTCAAGGGCCTGACGATGCAGCACCCGGGGCTGCCGGACGAGCTGCGCGGCACGTACGCGGCGCTCGCGCATCCGGCGGTCATCGAG
Organism: Streptomyces colwelliae; assembly: GCF_048158785.1. Lineage (NCBI taxonomy): Bacteria > Bacillati > Actinomycetota > Actinomycetes > Kitasatosporales > Streptomycetaceae > Streptomyces > Streptomyces colwelliae. Next base: position 5,809 of record NZ_JBLTJC010000218.1, read on the forward strand.
CACCTGGTGGAGCTGGGGGTGACCGCCCTGGAGCTGATGCCGGTGCACCAGTTCGTGAACGACCACCGGCTGGTCGACATGGGGCTGAACAACTACTGGGGCTACAACACGATCGGTTTCTTCGCCCCGCACAACGCGTACGCCTCCTGGGGCGACCGCGGCCAGCAGGTCCTGGAGTTCAAGTCGGCGGTGCGGGCGCTGCACGAGGCCGGTATCGAGGTCATCCTGGACGTCGTCTACAACCACACCGCCGAGGGCAACCACCTGGGGCCGACGCTGTCCTTCAGGGGCCTCGACAACCCCTCGTACTACCGGCTGGCGGAGGACCCCCGCTACTACATGGACACCACGGGGACGGGCAACTCGCTGCTCATGCGGTCCCCGCACGTCCTCCAGCTGATCATGGACTCGCTGCGCTACTGGGTCACCGAGATGCACGTCGACGGCTTCCGCTTCGACCTCGCGGCCACCCTGGCACGGCAGTTCCACGAGGTGGACCGGCTGTCGTCGTTCTTCGACCTGGTGCAGCAGGACCCGGTGGTCTCCCAGGTGAAGCTGATCGCGGAGCCCTGGGACGTCGGTGAGGGCGGCTACCAGGTGGGCAACTTCCCGCCGCTGTGGACCGAGTGGAACGGCAAGTACCGCGACACCGTGCGGGACATGTGGCGGGGCGAGGGGCGTGCGCTCGCGGAGTTCGCGTCCCGGCTGACCGGCTCGTCCGACCTCTACCAGGACGACGGCCGTCGTCCCCTGGCGTCCATCAACTTCGTGACCTGCCACGACGGGTTCACCCTGAACGACCTGGTGTCGTACAACGACAAGTACAACCAGGCCAACGGCGAGGACAACCGGGACGGCGAGAGCCACAACCGGTCGTGGAACTGCGGCGCCGAGGGCGACACCGACGACCCGGCCGTCCTGGAGCTGCGCGCCCGTCAGATGCGCAACTTCGTCGCCACGCTGATGCTGTCCCAGGGCGTGCCGATGATCAGCCACGGGGATGAGTTCGCGCGCACCCAGAGGGGCAACAACAACGCGTACTGCCAGGACAGCGAGCTGGCCTGGGTGAAGTGGCCCGAGGGCGACGCCGAGTCGGCGGGGTTGCCGGCCTTCACGCGCGCGTTGGTGTGGCTGCGCAAGGAGCACCCCGTGTTCCGCCGTCGGCGCTTCTTCCACGGGCGGCCCGTGGAGGGCACCCACGACGAGCTGTCGGACATCGCCTGGTTCACCCCTGAGGGCAAGGAGATGGCGCAACGGGACTGGGACTCGGCGCAGGCGTCCGCGCTGTCGGTGTTCCTGAACGGCAACGCCATCTCGGAGCCCGGCCCGCGCGGGGAGCGCATCGCCGACGACTCCTTCCTGCTGATGTTCAACGCCTCTCCGGAGACGCTGGACTTCGTCGTGCCGGTCAACCACGGCCGCCAGTGGCAGGTGGTCGTCGACACGGGCCGCCCTGAGGGTGTGCCGGCGGGCACGGGCGCGAAGGTGAAGGCCGGGGACCGGCTGACCCTGGTGGACCGCAGCATGACGGTGCTGCAACGGCCGACCTAGAGCCGATCAGCGGACCGGATGCGGGGTCGATGACACGAAAGACGGCCGGGCGGGTACGTAGGTCTGCATGACACCTGAGCGACCCGACCCGGCAGTGCCCACGGCCACCTACCGGTTGCAGTTGCAGCCCGAGTTCCCGTTCGCGGCGGCGGCGTCGGCCGTGCCGTACCTGGCGTCGCTCGGCGTCTCGCACCTGCACCTGTCCCCCGTCCTGGAGTCGGTGCCGGGTTCGACGCACGGCTACGACATCGTCGACCACGCGCGCGTACGGGACGAACTCGGCGGCGAGGACGGTCTGCGGGCCCTCGCGCGCACCGCGCGGGAGCACGGTCTCGGTCTCGTGGTGGACATCGTCCCGAACCACATGGCCATGGCCCCGCGCCACAACCACGCCCTGTGGGAGGTCCTCAGGGAGGGCCCGAAGTCGCCGTACGCGCGCTGGTTCGACATCGACTGGGAGGCACAGGGCGGGCAGTTGCTGCTGCCGGTGCTGGGCGGTCCGGTCGGCGGGGAGCTGGAGCATCTGGAGGTCGACGGTGACGTCCTGCGCTACTACGACCATGTGTTCCCGCTGCGTGCGGGCACCGCGGAGCTGCCGCTGCCGCGGCTCCTGGACGCGCAGTGGTACCGCCCGGTGTGGTGGCGGCTGGCCCGCACCGAGCTCAACTACCGGCGCTTCTTCAGCATTTCGGAGCTGATCGGGGTGCGCGTCGAGGACCCGGAGGTCTTCGACGCCACGCACGCGAAGATGCTGCAACTGCTGGACGAGGGTGTCGTCGACGGGCTGCGCGTCGACCATCCCGACGGCCTCGCCGACCCCGACGACTACCTCCGGCGGCTGCACGAGGCGACCGGGGGCCGCTGGACGGTCGTGGAGAAGATCCTCGCGGACGGGGAGCACCTGCCGGCGTCCTGGCCCGTCGCGGGCACCACCGGCTACGACGCTCTCCGGCAGGTCGACGGGCTGTTCACGGATCCGGCGGGGGTGGGTGAACTCCTGGGCCAGTACCGGAGGTTCGCGGCCCCGCAGACCGACCGGGGCGGGCAGTGGGAGGCGACGGTGCGGCGGGCGGCGTACAAGGTGCTCACGCACGAACTGGTCGCCGAGATGGACCGGCTGACCCGGGTCGCGGCCCGCCTGTGCGCCACGTCCCCGGAGCCCGCGCTGCGCGACCGGGCCCCCTGGGCGCTGCGGACCGCGCTGCGGGAGCTCCTGGTCCGTATGGAGGTCTACCGGCCGTACACCTCGGGCGACACCGCCGCCGTCGTCACCGAGGAGGCGGCGGCCGAGGCGCGGCAGGCGTTCGTCGTCGCGGAGGAGGCGGGCGCCGTCGACGTCGTACGGGAGCTGCTGCTGGGCCGGTACGGGGACGGGCCCGAACAGGTCGAGTTCCGGACGCGGTTCGCGCAGACGGCGTCCGCGCTGCGGGCCAAGTCCGTGGAGGACACGGCGTTCTACCGCTATGTGCCGCTGCTGTCGGCGACCGAGGTGGGCGGGAACCCGGGGAGTCCCGCCGTGTCCCCGGAGGACTTCCACGCGTACTGCGCGCGCGTGCAGCGCGACTGGCCCGCCATGGGCACCGTGCTGTCCACCCACGACACCAAGCGCAGTGCCGACGTACGGGCCGCGCTGTCCGTGCTCACCGAGGTGCCGGGGCGCTGGGCGGACGTGCTGGCCGAGGTGACCCGCACCGGGGAGGGCGTGCCGGACGCGCAGTTGGCGTGGGCGGCCTGGCAGACGGTGTTCGGGCTCGGCCCCGCGGACGCGGAGCGCGTGCAGGAAGCCCTGTTGAAGCATGTGCGGGAGGCGGGCCTGTACACGAGCTGGACGGAGCAGGAGCCGCCGTACGAGGAGGCGGTGGCGGCGTTCGTCGCGGCGGACCCGTGCGGGGCGCCCGGCGAGCACGTGGCCGCGTTGCGCACGGCACTGGAGCCGCACATCCGGGCCAACATGCTGGGCGCCGCCCTGGTCCAGCTGACGATGCCCGGCGTACCGGACCTCTACCAGGGCACGGAAACCGAGTACCGGGCCCTGGTCGACCCCGACAACCGGCGCCCGGTGCCCTTCCCGCCCCCGCACCCCGGCGACAAGGGCGCGCTCACGGCCGCCGCGCTACGGCTGCGCGCCCGCCGCCCCGAGGCCTTCGGGGACGCGGCGACGTACGCCCCGCTGACGGCGCAGGGTCCGGCCGCGGGGCACTGTGTGGCGTTCGCGCGCTCGGGGAGTGTGGTCACGGCGGTGACCCGGCTGTCGGCGCGGCTCGCGGAGGCGGGCGGCTGGCGCGACACGGTGCTGCCGCTGCCGCCGGGGCGGTGGGCCGATGTGCTGGCTCCGGAGCGGGAATTCACGGGGCACGCACGCGTGGAGGACGTTTTCGGGGAGTTGCCGGTGGTGCTGCTGGAGCGGGTGGACGAGAGCCACTAGCGGGTGTGGACCCTGAGGATCTTGGGTGAGCGCCGGACCAGGTCCTCAGGTGCCGTCCGGGCCCCCTCTGCGCGGCGCAGGCCCGGCAGGGCGGCCAGCAGCGCCCGCAGGCCGTGTTCGGCCGTGAGGCGGGCGAGCAGGGCGTCGGAGGAGGTGTGGCGCCCGGTGCCGTGGGCGAGCGGGCCGGGGTCGGGGCGGAAGGCGTCGTAGCGGTCGGGGTCGGTGAAGCGGTCCGGGTCGCGGCCCGCGGCGCCGATGAGGCAGGCGACGGTGGCTCCGGCGGGGATCGCGCCAACGGGTGAGACTGCCCGGCGCAGCACGACGTGCAGCGGCGGATCGCGGCGCAGGGACTCCGCCCAGGCGCCGGCCGTGAGCCCGGGGCGGGCGCGGAGCACCTCCAACTGGCGTGGGTGGTCGAGGAGGTTGGCGAGGAACGACGCCAGTCCCCGTGCGGTGGTCTCGCCCGCCGCGCCGAGCAGCGTGCCCACCAGCTTCGTGACGGTCTCGTCGGTCCGCGCGGCGCACAGGACGGACAGCAGGTCACCGCCCGGGTGCGCGCGCCGCCGGGCCGTCAACGGGCGCAGGAAGGAGCCCAGTTCGGGACGGCCGCCCCCGGAGTGCCCGAGTCCCGTGCGGCACCAGCGGTGCACGCGCGCGGTCTCCTCGTACGGCAGTCCGAGCGCGGCCACGGCCGTGGCGGTGGGCAGCCAGTCGCAGAACTCGGCCACCAGGTCGGCCTCTTCACGGGCGGCCAGCCGACGGGCGAGGACATGGGCGCCGCGTTCGACGGCGGCGGTCAGGGCGGCCAGCGCGGGCCCGCGCAGCGCCCGGTCGAGGAGCTGGTCGGCCTCGGGTGCGGCCGGGATCCCGTCGCCGGGCGCGGGGACGAGCCGGGGGTCGGCGAGCGCGGCGCGGACGTCGTCGTAGCGGCTGACGAGCCAGGCGCCGAAGGGCTCGTCGTACACGAGCGGGTAGTGCGTGCGGAGGGTGCGGTAGAGCGGATACGGGTCCCGTACGGCCGTCCGCAGGCTCGGTGGCCGCGGTGGACGGGCCGGGGTTCCCGGGGTCGGCGTGACGAGCACGTCCGTGAGACACAGCACCGCCGTCCGCTCCCGTGGTCGTCGCTCCGCCGCGCGTCGTGGAGGGCACGCGGCCGGTCGTCCGCGCCATGCGCACACGCGGTGCCCCCAGCCGACCACCGCACCGCGCGGGCCGCAGCCCCCGTACGCCCGTACGGGTGAAGCAGGCGGTACGCGGTCCTACGGCGTACGCGGCCCGGCCGCACGCCGTAGGACCGTCCCGGCCACCGGCTCGCACCCGCGTACGGACCCGGGGCGCGTGTCGGACGGCGGGCGTGCGGTGACGAACGGCGACGCCGGTGTTCTCGGTGCGGGGGTACGCGCGTGTGCACGAAGGGGACGTCACCCGTAGTGGGCGGCGATGCCCGCGAGACCCTCTGGAGAACCGCGGCCCCCTGCTGGCACCAACTCCCCTACCGGCTGCCGGTAAATGCGCCTGGGCGCCCCCGGTAGCCTCCCCCATGGTCTTCTTGACAGTTCACAGAGCCCGTGGGGTACTGCCGTTGCGAAGGCCGGGGCGGACTAGTCGGGGGTGAGTCTCCTGCCGGAGTTGCGATACCCCAGTGTGACTGAATTGATCTCGTCCGCAAGGGCGTTGGCCGCGCACCGGCCCGCCCTGTGCACGCTGAGGCAGGTGGGGGTCTCCCGTGCGGGCAGGCCGCTGCATCTGCTGTCCGTGGGGCATGCCCGTCGCGCCGTACTGGTGGTCGCGGGCGCCCACGCCAACGAGCCGACCGGCGGCTCCACCCTCCTCGCTCTCGCCGAACGGGTCGTGAGGGAGCGGGAGTTGAGGTCGGACACCTCCTGGCACTTCCTGCTCTGCGCGGACCCGGACGGGGCGAGCCTGCATGTCACGCCGGCGCCGCGCAGCCTGCTCGACTACCACCTGGGCTTCTACCGTCCGGCCGGGCCCGAGCAGCCGGAGTGGTCGCCCTCGGTACTGCCGCCCGACCGGTTGCCGCCCGAGACGCGTGCCCTGCTCCGGGTGATCGACGAGCTGCGGCCCTACCTCCAGGTGACCCTGCACGGGACCGATCTGGGCGGCAGCTGGGTGCAGTTGACGAAGGACATACCGGGGCTGGCCGAGCCGTTCGCCAAGTCGGCGGCCGAGTTGCGCATCCCGGTGGAGACGGGCGCCTCGGACGCGGCGGGCTGGCCCGCTTCGGGGCCCGGGGTGCATGTGATGCCGGCGCCCGGTTCGGACGCGGCGTACCCGAGCATGCCGGACGACGCGCGGCACAGCACCTGGTACCACGCGCACCGCTACGGCGGTCTGACCGCGGTCGTGGAGGTGCCGATGTGGGCCAGCGACCTGGTGGACGACCCGGCACCGCATCCCGCCCCGGCGGCGGCGATACGGCGGCTGGCGCGGCGCCTGCTGCGGGACACGCGGGAGGTGGAGTGGGTGCTCGCCGACGCGCTGCCGCGCCTCCAGGGTGTCGACGAGCCGCTGCTGCGGGCCGCGAAGTGGGCGCTGGAACTGGTGCCCGGACTGGCCGCGGACTGGACGCACACGCCACCCGCGGACACGACGATGGCGTACGTCGGCAGTGTGGACGCGTTCGGGCGTCGGCTGCCGTTGCGGGCCGCGGCGATGCTGCTGCGGGTGCTGCGGGAGACCGACGACCGTGCGGCCCCCCTGCTCGAACACCTCGTGGCGTCCTGGAGCGACTCCTTCGCGGAACGCTTCCGGGCCCGCTGGGTGCCCCTGGAGCACCAGGTCGAGCATCAGTCCCGCACGGTCGTGGCGGCGGCGCTGCACGCGCGCGAACAGGCGGACGGATTCGGCGACGTCGCCGACGCGCGTGTCCAGCGCTCGGCCTGACGCCGTCGCTCCGCCCGCGCCTCAGGTGTCCAGCGCGAAGACCTCTCCCGTGCGCGCCGCCATGACGCACCCGTTCGAGAACGTCTCCGTGTAGTCGACCTGGCGCCCCTTCCACTCCCCGCGCGCGTGGGCGGTCACCGGCGCGTAGATCATCGGGCAGAAGACGCTCTTCGGCGGGATGGCGTCGATGTGCCCGTCCACCGCGCCCAGTTCGGCACATGCCTCGGCCGCGTGGGCGTGCCCCTGGGGCGGGTCGCACAGGAGCAGCGTCCCGCGCGTGTCGCTGGACCGGCTGTCGCCGCGGGTGACGGTGAGGTAGAGCCAGTCGCCCCGGACGCCGTGCCACGGTGCGGCCGCCTGGGCCGGTGCCTGGGCGGCGGCGAGGAGCACGAGCGCCGCGAGGAGGGCACCGTGAAGCGCGGCCGCTTTCACGATGCGCGTCTTCGGGGTGCGGGATTTCGAGGTGCGGGTCTTCGGGGTGCGGGTCTTCGGGGTGTACGGCTTGAAGGTGGTGTGCGTCATTCCCGGTGCATCGGCACCGCGGTCTCCGTACCCCAGCCCGGCTCACCCGAACGGGAGCGCACGGGCGCGTGCCGCCGGGCCAGTTCGAACGCGCTGAGCACCACGCGCGACTGGTACTCGACCTGGCGCGCGACCGGGATCCAGCGTGCCCCGCAGCCGTCGCGGTAGTCGGCGCACCACTCGTCGATCAGCCGGTCCAGCTCCGGCAGCGCACCGGCCGGATCACGCCCGGAGGCGACCACGAGCTGGTACAGCAGCCCCGCCGTCCGCAGCGCCAGTCGCCGCCCCGCGATGCGCAGGGCGGCCAGGTGGGCGGTGTTGAGCGGTGGCAACGGGCGGGCGGCGCCGGTGTCGACATCGGGATCCCACGCGTCGGCGAGCCCGGGACACACCAGTAAATAGTCGTCGACCGGCGCGAGCAGCCGTGCCGCGTCGGGCACGACGAGCGTTCGGGGGCGGGTGTCGGTGGTGTCCCGCGCGGGCGGTACCACCAGGTCGGCGGCGGGCCGCGGCCAGGCGTCCCGCAGTCCGACGCCCATCCCCTCCTCGACCCCGTCCTGCACGAACGGCCGTATCCGCGCGAGGAGTTGTTCCAGGATGCCGGTGTCGTGGCGCAGGGTGTGGCTCACCGTGCGGAGGAACGCGTCCGCGTCGGTGGGCTCTGTGCCATTCTCGACGCCGGCCACGCCCCACATCGGGGCCTCCACGACCGCGGTCACCGTGCCGTGCCGGTGGGGGTGGTACCAGGTGGAGTCGACGGCGGCCTCGGTGATGGCCGCGGCGAGGTCGCCCGGGCGCGGTGGCGGGATGCGGTAGACGGCGGGGCCGAGGCTCGGCCAGTACAGGGTGTCGTAGGGCCCGAGTTCGCGGGGGATGCCGAGGCGGGCCGCGGTGTGGGCGACGCGTCGGGCGAGGCCCGGGAGGTCGCGGGTGAGTTCCACGAAGCCGCCGCCCACGTCGACGCCGTGCAGGGAGCACTGGAGGAACGGTCTCAGTTCGTCCTGGACCTCCAACAGGGCGCGCGTCTCCGGGAGTCGGGCCCCGGCCGCGCCGTCCGGCAGCCACTCGGGCTGCTCCAGGAAGCCGGGCCGGAAGAAGTTCCGGAAGTACCGTCCGAGGCTGTACGGGCCGGGCAGCCAGCCCTCGTTGCGGCGTGAGCCGTCGGGGTCGAGGCACAGCAGCAGGTTCCAGGTGGCGTCGGCGCCCTCGCTCAGCCGGGGGTCGGCGAGGACCCGTTCGGCCAGCCGCAGCACCGTCGCGCCGCCCACGGGCTCGTTGGCGTGCGGTCCGGCGACCACGAGGGCCTGACGGCTGCCGTGGCCCACGGAGAGCAGCCACAGGGGCGTACCGGCGCGGGAGGTGCCGACGCGGCGCAGCCGGGCGTCCTCGGGGCGGCGGGCGACGAGCGCGGCGGCCTGGGCGGCCAACTCGTCCACGGACGGGTAGCGGAGGAGTGGCGGCAGGACACACCTCCACGAATGTGGTGCCGTCGGTTCACCTGATGTGCATGGTGTACGCACAGTCAGTCACGGCGCGCGGGGTACGTCAACACCGCCGTACGGAAAGGGATTTGACGCACACCCATGGTCGCCACATCGGGTAATGCCCAGGCCAGAGGTGAGGTGGGGCTGTGTTCGGCTCAGGTGACGGCGAGCCGGAACGCCATCTGTCCGAAGCCGATCTGGTCGCCCTCACGGACGACGGCCGCGCCGATCACCCGTCGGCCGTTGACCGTCGTGCCGTTGGTCGAGCCGAGGTCGCGCAGGACCCACATGCCGCCCTGGCGGCTGAGTTCGGCGTGCACCCGGGACACCGTCTCGTGGGTCAGGCGCAGCCCGTTGGCGGGGTCGCGGCCGATGCGCAGCGGATGTCCGTTGCCCGGGTGGGGCAGCAGCAGCTTGGGGAGCCGCTCGGCCTGCCAGGCCCTGCGCAGCCGTACGGTGAAGCCGGAGACGGCCTCCACGGTGCCGAACAGCAGCCGGGAGAGACGGCTCTCGGTGGGCAGGTCGGCGGTGAGCGGCACGAGTTCCTCGGACCGGCGGGCGGCGAGCGCCAGCTCCATGCGCCGGATGAACGTGTCGTGGGACAACCGCCCCATGGCGACGCCGTCGTGGAGAAGCTTGAGCGCCTTGTCGCGCTCCGCGTCGGAGATCCGCGCGGGGTACGTGTGGAACTCGAAGGACGACGTCACGCTCGTGATTGTCGGGCAGTGAACCCCGGGTGTCCAGAAGACGCGGAAACCGCCCGCACGCGCGCGAAGATGACGACACCTGCTCCAAAGGGGTGGATTCAAAAGCGGATTGATCTCGTTTGAAGCACGATGGACGGGCTACATCCCGGTGAGCAGACGAAGGGGAACCGTCCGTGCAGTTCGAGGTGTGGGCACCAGAGGCAGACCGTGTGACGCTCCATTGCGAGGGCGCCACGCGCGCGTTGGAGCGCGATCCCGAGCACGCGGGGTGGTGGAGCGGGGAGGCGGAAGCGCGCGACGGCACGCGGTACGGGTTCGCGGTGGACGACGGCCCGCCCCTGCCCGACCCGCGCTCGCGCCGGCAACCGGACGGACCGGACGGGCTGAGCGCGGTCGTCGACCACGAGCGGTACGCGTGGCGTGCCGCGTGGTCCGGGCGCCCGCTGCCCGGAGCGGTGCTCTACGAGCTGCACGTCGGCACGTACACCCCCGAGGGCACCCTGGACGCGGCCGCCGACCGGCTCGGCCATCTCGCCGAACTGGGCGTCACGCACGTCGAGTTGATGCCCCTGTGCCCGTTCCCCGGCCGCCACGGCTGGGGCTACGAGGGCGTCTCGCTGTGGGCCGTGCACGAGCCCTACGGCGGCCCCGAGGGACTCAAGCGGTTCGTCGACCGGGCCCACGAACTGGGCCTGGGTGTCGTGCTCGACGTGGTCCACAACCACCTTGGCCCGTCCGGGAACTACCTGCCCGCGTTCGGCCCCTACTTCACGGACACGCACCAGACCCCCTGGGGCAGCGCCGTGAACCTGGACGCGCCCGGCTCGGACGAGGTGCGCGCGTTCCTCCTGGGCAGCGCGCTGGCGTGGCTGCGCGAGTACTGGATCGACGGGCTGCGGCTGGACGCGGTGCACGCATTGCAGGACACGCGCGCGTGCCACTTCCTGGAGGAACTCTCCGCCGCCGTCGACACGTTGGCCGCCGACACGGGCCGGCCGCTGTTCCTGGTCGCCGAGTCCGACCTGAACGACCCGCGCGTGGTCACCTCCCGCGCGGAGGGCGGACTCGGGCTGCACGCGCAGTGGAACGACGACTTCCACCACGCCCTGCACACCGCGGTGACCGGTGAATCGCAGGGCTACTACGGGGACTTCGCGCGGGCCCCGCTCATGGCGATCGCCAAGACGCTGACCGTCGGCTACTTCCACGACGGAACCTATTCGAGCTTCCGGGACCGTCATCACGGCCGCCGGCTGGACCGCACGCGCGTGGCCGCGCACCGGCTGCTCGGCTACAGCCAGACCCACGACCAGATCGGCAACCGCGCCCAGGGGGACCGTCTTTCGGCCTCCCTGTCCCCCGGGCTGCTGGCCTGCGCCGCCGCGCTGACCCTGACCGGGCCCTTCACACCGATGCTGTTCATGGGCGAGGAGTGGGCGGCGGGCACGCCCTGGCAGTTCTTCACCGACCACACCGACCCGGACCTCGCGGAGGCCGTACGGCAGGGCAGGCGGCGGGAGTTCACGTCGCACGGCTGGGCCGCGGAGGACGTACCCGACCCCCAGGACCCGGCGACCCGCGACCGCTCCTGCCTCGACTGGTCGGAGCCGGAGAACGAACCCCACGCGCGCGTGCTGGCCTGGTACCGCCGGCTCATCGCCCTCCGGCACGAACAGCCCGACCTCACCGATCCCGACCTCACCGACACGAAGGTGGCCTACGACGAGGACGCCCGCTGGCTCGCGCTGCGCCGCGGAGACGTACGCGTCGCCGTGAACCTCGGCAAGGAACCGGCCGCGATCCCCCTGGGCACCCGCCCCGCCCAGATCCTCACCGCGTGGGAGCCCGTGGAGGCGCCGGGGGCGGACGGGTTGCTCCGGCTGCCCGGGGAGTCGTGCGTGGTGCTGGTACAGGCGTAAACGCTTGCGCAAACGATTACGGACGCCGACGCAAACGCTCGCGCAGGCGCTTGCGTAAACGATTGCGTAAGCCTTTGCGCAAGCGTTTACTCCCTTGCCCTTATATCCACC
>NZ_JBLTJC010000219.1:0-17421 GCF_048158785.1 Streptomyces colwelliae
AAGAGCCATTCGCGGTTCATGTCGTGTCCGACGCGTGCGTGGCGGCATCGGTTGCCCGAGACACGAGGGCCGCGGGCGGCCTCGGGATCAGAGGGGGTCAGTTGTACGGGTTGTCGTCCCCGCAGCCCCTCATGACGTCGCCGCCGGCGACGGCGTCGAGGTCGACGACCTCGACCTCTTCCTCGGTGTCCGGTCGTGCCGTGATCTCTACAGCGGTTGTGGTCATGTGCGTAATTCCTCTCTCAGGCGTGTTGGCAGTAGCGGTTCAGTGGTGCGTCGGCGCGGCGGTACATCTTCACGAGGGGCATGCACTTGGTGCACTTCTTCTGAAGCGCACAGCCGGTGCACGCGTCCTGACGCTGAAGCGCTCGGTCGGCGATGCCGCCGAGCCGCGCCAATCCCGCGACACCCTCTTTCAGCAGTGGTATCGGGTGGTCACGGGAGACTTTGCAGACGGAAGCCAGGCCGAAGGGATTCACGTTCAAGGACGTGTGGCCGGCGTCGCATCCGGTGAAGGGGGTCTCGTTGCGGATGTGCTCGGGGGCCTGCTCGTCGAGGGGGTCGGCGCCGCCGTCGAAAGTGGGCGACATGTTGCCGTACTCGCGGACCCGTGGGGCGTAGCGGTGGGCGAGTGCCCGCATGGCGTCGGCCTCGTGGGCGTTCCGACGAGTGATGATCACGCTCAGCGAGAGCGGTAGATCGGCCTCGCTGGCGGCGGAGAGGCCGCGCATGAAGTGGTCGAACGCGCCGCGGCGTCGTGTGAATCCGTCGAACGTCTCTGCTGTGGCGCCGTACACGCTGAGCGTTACCCGGTACGGGCGGCGCGTGGTGAGCAGTTCGAGCATCCTCGGGCGGTACAGGGTGGATCCGTTCGTCAGGATCTCGACCATCATTCCGAGGTCGTACGCGAGCGCGTACGTCTCCGGGAAATGCCGGTCGACGGTGCACTCGCCCCCGCCGAGTTCGAGCCACACGATTCCGGCGTCCCGCAGGATGTGTAGCAGACGCTCGCGGGGTTCCCATGAGAGCCCCTCGTGCACCTTGTCGCCGTAAACGCAGTGGCCACAGTTCCAGTTGCATCCGTTGTTGACCTCGTATGAGGCGCGGCCGTGGCCGTACGGGGATGGCTCGCGAATCAGCAGGGCCTCGGCAGGCTTGCGGTGGCTGATGTCGAGTTCCCATGTGCGCTGAACGCGGTTGGACAGCCATGAGGGCATCGTGTCGTTCGATGCCACATCGCGCAGTTCGAGGTACCGGTGCGCCGGGATCTTCAACCCGGCTGTGTTTCCGGGGCGGAGTATCAAGTAGTCGTCCAGGAACGGGCTTGTGATGAGGTCGTACATGGCGCCTCCATCAGGTCAGGGGGACATGGCGAGGTCTTGTCCGGTTACGCTCGGCGTCAGCGGGTCGGCCCGGGGTCCAATCCACCTCGGGGCGGCCCGTCCGCTGGTTCGTCAGAAGCGCCGGCGGATGAACGCTGTCCCCCACATGAGCTGACCGCGGGCAAGGCTGTCGCGTAGGTGCGTGTCCGCCTCTGCCCTGGTGGCGCCGATCGCGAGCGGGGTGAACGTGAGGTAGACGCGACAGCCAGCGCCCACCGCGACCAGGGTTAGCCAGTCCTGGGACGGCAGGGGAAACGACATGACGTATTGGTCGTGGCCGTAGTCCAGTGCCGCGACCGTACGTTCGATCACGAGCTTTCTGCCGATCACCGGGGGGTCTTGATTGCCGATGCCGAGGCCGAGCGCGGTTGAGAGTTGCCGCATGCCCTCCATGACGGTCTCGTGCGTCTCGTTCCGGTAGCGCGGTCCAGGGTGCGTAATGAGCAGTTGGGGCATGGCTTTGTTGCCGCGCCGGTGGATACCAGTTGCGGCGGTCACCGTGGCGATGAATCCGGGGTTGGGCGGGATGCCGATGCTCGGCGAGGTCATGTTCCCCTCACCTCCGGCCAGCCCGCTGAGGAGCGGAAACGCCTGGCGGGGGGTGGGAACTGTGGGGCGCGTCGTGCGGGTACGGGAGCGGCGATCAGGGAGTACCGCGCGTCTATGTCTGTGGCCGTGAGTTGGTACGCAGTGCGCGCGGCGAGCTTCCGTATGACGTCGGCGTACTTCGCGGGTTCACGCACCCACGTACGCAGGACGTCGGCGGCGTGTGTGTCGCCGGTGAGAACAACAGGGGCGGCGTACAGCCACGGGACGAACGGGTCTGGGTCGAGATGCCGGGCAAGGCGATCGGCCTGGCCTTGCATCCATCGCGCGGCGAGGCGTGGTGAGCGGGCGTTGTAGGCGGCGAGGACGACCGTGCGCTTGCCGTCGAGGGGTGTGGCGAGTGCCTCACACCGGTACCCGATTGTTCGCGGCGCGGTGGTGCGCGGGGGTGTGTGTAACGGCCGTGGGACGCGGCCGGCTGCGTGACGTCCGCTCACAGCCTGCCCCCGCGCGCGTTGTCGCGCATTTCGAGGATGCGCCCAACTTGGTAGGCGTACAGCTCCATTTGGGACGGATCGAGCACGAGTACCGTCTCGGCGGTGCCTCCGTCCTCGTAGTGGACGGTGACGGGCAATCCGCCATGCTCGGCGCGGGCGTCGTACATCACGTCGCGTTTCAGGGGCGTGATGTGTGTGACTTGAGGCTGTACGGGGCGGAGCGTGGTTCCGTCGTTGGGCGCCGACCACTTGTCGCCGCCTCCGGCCGGGCAGAGGTGGTACGTGTTCCTTCCTTCGCCCGGCAACTCGATGACGACGCCGATTACTCCGTCTCTCGACGTGTCCCGAGCGAGGTCGCCAAGTCGTGGGTAGAAGGGTGCAGCGGTGCCCAACTCGCCGCCTTGCGAGGGCAGATGAGGGGTTCCTCGTCGACTCATGCCCCGAAGCTAAAAGATCGTCAGGGGCCCAATATGAATCAGAGGAATATCCTCGTCATCCGTCAAGGTGAAAGCGGTCCGACATGTGGCGCAGCTTCTCGCGCGTGGCACTGCGCTCGGCGTAGACGATGCTGCGCAGTGTCGAGCGTGCGATCGGATGATTGCGGATGAGCTGGGGGGCGATGCGTTCCGCTTCCTCAAGCTCAGACAGCGCCTTGTCCCGGTTGCCGTCCCAAAGCCACGCGCGGGCTAGATCCATGTGGTGGTGCCCCTGACGAGACTTGGGCAGAGCCTCGATCACCCCAGGTGCAGTACGGCGATTTATGGTCAGAGCCTCCCTCTGCTCCCCCAACTCCAGGGCGACGCTGATCGCATGGATGTGGACGTTGCCCGGCGAGAACGTCAGGGAATGCCGGTCGTACGTAGGAGCGCCCGTCTGCTGGGCAACGCGCTCTGCGGCGACCTTTGCATGGCCGATGCGTTCCTTGGCCTCCGCCTTGCTTCCGGCTCGCGCTGCGGACACGGCCGCACGCAGTTGCAGTGATCCCCAGGCGCGGACGGCGAGCGGGTCGCCCCGGTCGTAGTCACGCTGAACTGTGCGAATGGCCTTGTCCGACAGGTTGATTGCGTCGGCCCAATCGGCGGTTGCCCACATGTCCCAAACGCGCATCCAGTCGGTTACGGCCGGCATCACGGAATCGCCGGACAGGCCGGCGGACCATGCGGCACGTTCGCATGACATGGCGATCAGCTCGGGGTGGCCGAGGGCGTGTGCGGCGGTGTGCGCGAACTTGCAGCACACTGCGTAGATCGCGAATGCTTCCTCGCGCTCGTGACCGGTGGATACCTCGGCCAGTGCGCGGGCTTCGCGGAACAAGTCAGGCAGAATCTGCATGATCGCTACGTTCGCCGCTGCATCGCGTAGCCGGTGCAGTCGGGTCGCTTCTTGCCACAGTTGGTTGGACGATCGGGGAGTGCCCTCAAAGACTGGCGTGAGGTCGTACCGGCGCAGTTCGCGCATGATGGACGACGCGGCTACCTGCCATTGGTTCTCGGTAGGCGAGCTGTTGTACGGGCGGCCGATCAGGTCGTTGGGGTGTACGTGCAACTCGGCGGCGATGGCGTTGAGCAGGCCAACACGGTCTAGCTCGATCTGTCCGCGTTCCATCTTGGACACCCACCCCTGGGACTTGCCCAGGGCGGTTGCAAGGTCTGCCTGGGGCATGCCTAGACGCAGGCGCGCGCGGCGAACACGGCGGCCGATCTCCTCTGCTTCTTCCAGCATGCGCGGGGCTCCATCCGTTCGGGCTCTCCCTAGAACGGTACCCATCACAGGCGACTCACGTCGCCGATGCCTGAGAAGCAACAGAACGCCCCCCGTGCGGCCATGCTCGGCCGTACGGGGGGCGTTCTGCTATCGAGAGGTGGCGAACTGCCACACGGACAGGGAGAGACCGAGTACGGCGACCAGGGCGGCGACGGACGGCAGGGGCCATCGGGTGCGTTCGAGGGCGTCGAGGCGCTGGTCGTGGTCGGTGATCTGCCGGTCGGTCTGGTCGCCGCGCTGGACTAGTAGGGCGAGGGAACCGTCGACTCGGGCGAATCCTTCGGCCATGGTGCCGCGTAGCTTCTCCAGTTCGACGGCGACCGACTCGGGCGGGGGTGGCAGGGTCACGCGCTACCGCCCTGGTCGTTGTCGACCAGGCCGAGGCCGACGCGGTCGAGGAGCTGCTCGACGGCGGGCAGGGCCATGACGCGGGCGAGGCCGGCGGCGACGGCGAGGGCGCCGGCGACCCACGGAAGGGACTCGGGTATGCCGGACGCGGTCACGATGGCGGGGAGGGCGACGGCGAACATGACGACGCCCTGAATGACGGTGCGGACGGTGCGCTTGTTGGCGGGGTTCATGGGGGGTTCCTCGTTTCTGAGAGTGCGGGACAGGGGCCCGCCCCGGCGCGGTGCCGGGGCGGGCAGGGGTGGCTACTTGTCGTAGGCGAGGCGGAACAGGGCGGCCCAACCCTTCGGGCCGATCTTCACGTCGTGGGTGGTGCCCTTGGCGCGGTAAGTCGGGTGCGCGTTGTGGAACTTGGCCACGGCTGCCTGAGTCGCCGGCCCGTAGTTCGGGGACTCCTTGACGGTCTTGGCCATGTAGCCGGTGGCCTTGAGCGCGCGCTGAAGCGTGACGGCCGACGGCGCGGCCTTGTTCGGGGCGAGGCCGGTCGGGAACTTCGGCGGGGTGTACGTCTTCGGGTCGTCGTCGCCGGTGTCGCCCTTCGCCCACTCGCGCAGTGCCGAGGGGGACATGTAGGCGATGTTCCGGTCGAGGGGGGTCGACGTGAACTGCCAGATCGTCACCGTGCGGTTGGACGGCTTGGGGCGCGCGGCGGCCTCGGCGCGGGCGTAGGTCGCGGCGCCCCACGGGTAAGCGGGGTACCACAGGGGAACGCCCGAGGGGACGTGTCCGGCGGCGATGTCCGAGGCGGACGTGTAGATGCCGACGACCTGCCCGGGGAATGCCTTCTTCACCGCGGCGATCCACGCCGAGGCGTACGCCTTGATCTGCGCGGCGGTCCGGCCCTTGTAGTTGCGGCCGTCGCTGTAGCGCTCAAGGTCGAGCCAGTGCAGGAACCCGGCGCCCGCGTACGGCTTGACGGCGCTGATGTAGTTGGCGGCCTCGGCGGCGGCGGACTGGTTCGGCCACGCGAAGTGGTACGCGCCGGCGACCAGGCCGGCGCCCTTGATTCCCTTGATGTGGGTTCCGAACTTGGGGTCGTGCGTGCTCTGTCCCTCGCTCGCCTTGGCGAACGCGAAGGTGAGGCCGTCGGCCTTGAGCGCGGTCCAGTTCTGTGCGGACTGGTACGCGGACACGTCGAGGCCGCGCGAGGTGCTGGTCATACGGGGTGCCTCCTGGGCATGAAAAAACGCCCGGCGCGGTGCGCTCGGGCGTACGTGGTGGGTGAGTTGAGGGCTGGGGCTAGTCCTGAATGAAGGTGATGTGCAGGCGCAGGTTTCTGCCGCTGCCGGCGGTGGTGGCCTCGCCGACGATGGGTTCGCCGTTGGTGGTGCGCAGCGTGGCGATGCCGTCGGTGCCGATGACGAACCCGCCCTCGGCGGTGCCGTCGTCCCAGTTGCCGTTGATGGTGCCGCTGGTGGGCCGCCATCCGGCGGGGACGGTGCAGCACGCTGTGTCGGCGAGGTTGCCGGCGCCCGAGACGGCGATCGTCGCCCCGGACCGGAACAGGTACATGTTCAACTCGACGTTGTGGCCGGTGCGGTAGCCGCGGAAGTCGCTGACCGTGAACCCGGTCGCGGCCACGAGTCCCGTTGCTGTGGTGAGAGTTGGCGGTCCGTCGTTGAGCCGGTCGTCGGTGATCCGCATACCGGGCTGCCACAGGGTCACAGGGGGGATGCCTCCTTACAGGGCGACGATGGCGGGGTACGCGAGCCGTACGTCGGCGCCCGCGGCCTGCGCCTTGACGATGTTGTTGCGGCTGCGGGCGACCGTGAAGACCTGCGGGTTGATCGCGTCGACGTTGTCGTACCGGATCTGCACGGTGGCCGCGTTGGTGTTGCTGGCGGTGCGGATCGAGCGGGTACCGATCTGGTTCGCCGCGGTCAGTGCTGTGTCGGTGGCCTCGATGCGCCAGTCGCTCGGCTCCGCGCTCGACGCGAGCCACCCCTTGACCCGCAGCGTCGTCCCGCGGCCCTGGAACCGCACCCTGACGAACTGCCCGGCAACGTGCGTGATCGGCACGGTGTAGGTGCCGAGTTCCGTGGTCACGTCGGCGACGACCTTGCGCAGGGACAGGACGACCGTGTTGGTCGTGCTGAACTGCACCCGGACCATGTACATGTTCGAGGAGTCCAGCATCCGGGCCGTGACCGCGCCGTACAGGCTGTCGCCCGTGGCCAGGGCCGAGGTGGTGATGTCGGCGTAGACGTCGAAGTCCGCGTGCGCCGCGGTGACCGCGGTACGGCGCGAGGTCTCGGTCGTCGAGAGGGTGTGCACTCCGTAGCCGGAGCCGACGGAGTAGTCGGACGTCGATCCGCCTCCGACGGTGGACCAGGAGGGGCCCGAGTCGGGCACGCCCCAACTCCCGGTGACGCTGCGGCCGAAGCTGTCCAGCAGGAACGATGCCTTGGGCTGGGTGAGGCGGACGCCCCACACGTACCAGACGTCGCCGACGGCCGGGGTCGCTCCGTGCCGTGCGCGGACGCTCGCCCGCGAAGCGGTGGCGGGAGCCGTCAACGACTGCTGGAGGAACGTCCATTGCCCGGCAGGCACGGCGACCGCGCTGCCAAGTCCCGTGCTCAGGAACGTGCTTGTGGCGTCGTACCAGTCGATGACCGGCCGGAGGTCGCTCCACCCCTTGGGGGAGTACGCCCACATCGACGCAACGTACGTCGCGCCCGGCACGATCGCGCCCACGTCGCTGCGGGCGGCGACCGCGCCGCCGGAGGTGCCGACGCCGTCGGGGGTGATGAGCAGGGAGCCGAGGGCCTGCGGGTGCAGGACCGCGGTCGAGCGGCCGACGGTGGCGGCCTGCCCGCTCCAACCGCTTGCGTCCGACTCGAAGAACGGGTTGCCGTTCAGCAGTAGGCCGGGCGCGGCGATGGTCATCACCTCCCCGCCGACCCGTACATCCCATGGGTAGTCGTAGGGGTTGCTCGTCCAGGTCTGGCCGGCGGTGGTGAGCACGTTCACCGTGGCGGCGGTGTCGGTCGCCGCGGTGGCGAGCTGGGCGCCGCTGGTGTCGCACCATCGGAGCGGGATCTCGTCGATCACGCCCACCGACCAGGGGCCGGCGGGCGAGCAGGTGAACGTGATTGTCCACGTGCGGGGGAGGACGGTTTCGGTCCAGCCGTCGACCAGCAGCTCGACGACGCCGGAGCCGGTGAACCGCTTGGGCAGGTTGACGATGCGGATCTTGTCGCCCTCGCTGAGGGCGAGGACGGACGGGATGAGTTCGGGGAACTTGTGCAACAGCAGGGTGACCGACGGATACCGGTTCTCGTCCCACGTGGACAGGTGGAGAAGCCAGTTCGCGACCGGGTCGGTCTGCTCGTCCGTGGCCAGGTTCAGCGTCTTGGAGTCGTCGACCAGGCCGATACCGTCCGGCGGGTCCTGGACGGAGAGCGGGCCGTCGTCGAGGACCGCGGTACCGGTCGATCCTCCCTTGCGTTGCACGGCCCATTCGTTGCGTATGGTGTCGTCCTCGATCGGCTCGAACGGCGGCGCGAGGTGGCCGGCGGCGTAGTCGAGGACGAGGGCCGGCTGTTGGTTGTAGAGGGCTGCGCGGGTGCGGTACTTCAGTTCGCGTCCGGCCATGGTCTCGCCGAAGATCCCGCCGTCGGCCTCGGCGCACTCGCGCAGCAGGTCGAGCAGCGGAGCGGGACTCTGCGCGCCCACGGGCACCGTGTCGTCCGGGTCGCCCACGATGGTGAGCAAGACGCCCTCTTCCTGGGTGAGGCGGCGCATGCGGGCGCCGGCGGTCTCGCCGGACCATGCGTCAACTGCGTTGACGTACGCGGCTGTTGAGTCCGTGGGCCAGACCGAGAGGTGACCGAGGGCGAGACCGTTGAGGGCCGAGGCGTAGCCGTCGGCGGGGGAGGCGACGGCGGTCGGTCGGCCGATGGTGCCGGGTGTCGTGAAGTAGATGCCGCCGGGGTCGCCGCCGACGTCGGTCCATACGATGCCGAACTTCACGTTGGCGCCTTGCTGGGCGACGGTGAAGTTGACGCGCTGCCACCGGTTGAAGATGTCGGCTCCGGTGGCGATGTCCTGCGTGGACAGGGTGTTGCCGTCGTCGTCCTTGGCGATGATCCGGCTACTGAGTCCGTTGGTGGTCGAACCGAACTGGATCAGCCATTCCCGCACGGTGCCGCCGGTGCTCAGTACGCGCATGAACGTCCACCGGGTGGCGGGCAGCGTGTCGAGTCGGTACATCCACTGCACGGACCACGACGTAAGCGCCGCGGCCGGGGCCGGAACGCGGCCCATCATCGCCGACAACTGTCCGGCGCTGGAGGCGAGGACCGGCAACGGGCCGGACGAGGCAAGGGTGTTGGCCTGCGCCCACGTCACATTCGACAGGCGCAGCGGGCCCACGCCGGCGATCGGCGAGGACGCCTGAGCCGAACTCGCGCCTTCCTCCATCGGCCAGTACGCGAGCGGCTTGTACGAGGGGATACGGCGGCGCAGCGCGGACGCGAGGGGTTTCGCTCCCTGGCCGAGGCGGCGCAGGATGCCCGCGGCCGTAACCGGCGTCCACGCGTCCCTTTCCGACGTCGACCACTTCGGCGGCCACTCGGGCACCTCGCCCTCGAACCGCACGATGCGATCCGTGATCGCAGAGCCCGAGGCCAGCGTCCACGCGCGGCCGGCCGAGTCCGTGAACGCGGTGGTGCCGATCGGCTGCGCGGTGAAGTCCGGCGCGGCAACGACCGTTCCGTCGATGCCGCTGCGCACCTCGGCCCCGTAGACCGCGCCGGTGACCGCGCGGCGCGGTGGGGTGACGTCGGTCTGTTCCGGCGCGATCGACAACGGCGCCGTGCCGCTGAAGATGGAGACCGGCGCCGAGCCGAGCAGGTCGCCGCTGAACTGCGTCCACGGGCCGGCGAGGGACGGTGCCCAGTACAGGCGCAGCGTGAACCCGCCGGCCCCGTTGTCGGCGTCGAGCGTGCCGCGTACCGCGGCATGGCGCGGCAGAGCTGCGGGCAGTGTGGCGAATCCGCCTCCGTCGACGGTCGTGCCGCCGCTGGTGGTGTTGAGGTACAGCACCCCTGCTCGCACGATCAGGTAGAACGAGCGGTTACCGGCCGCGCCCCACTTGCCGATCAGGAACTGAGTGGCGGAGGAGAACCAGTTCGTCTCTCCCTCCCACCGGATATCAAGGTCGCCCGTGATGTCGAGGGCGGCTACGTCGGGGGTGGTGGCGCGGTCGGGAGTGCCGGGCATTTCCAGATGGACCTGCCCGCCGGGCAGGGTGTAGCGGAAGGGGGTGTTGCGGTTGAACAGGCCGTAGTACGGGCCTTCAGGGTTGCGGGGGGTGTACGTGCCGTCGAGGTTGCGGATGGTGGCCGCGCACGCGGCGGGATCGGCGGCGTTCGACTTGTAGGGGCGCCCGCGGCTGTGGGTGATCGGATCACGCGTGTACAGGTCGCCAGTGATGTCCTGCCACGCGGAGCCCATGCGCAACTCGCCCTTGAGGCCGAGCGGCTGGTCGGGGAATGCCACGGTTACGCACTCCTTCCGGTGACGGCGAACTGGACGTTGCCGCCACGGACGTTGACGGCGTCCCGGAACACCGAGAGCAGGAAGTCGCCGACTCGGCTTCCGTCCGAGGTGAAAGTGACGACCGGCTGTGTGCCTCCGCCGCTCGTGGCGCTTGCGGTCTGTGCGGCGACATTCGCCGCGGTGGCCTGTCCGGCTGTGGGCACGGACACGAGATTGGACATAGCCCGGTCGACCGCGCCGGAGCCGGATTCGATGCCGTCAACGACGCCGGCGGGAATCCACCGACCGACCTCACGCGCCATGACCTTGGACGGCGACGCAATACCGAGTGCCTTTGCAACCGGCCCCGGAATGAACTCCTTGGCCCAACCGGTGATCTTATTTCTGAGCCAACTACCCATGGAAAGGATGCCGTTCCACAGACCCTGAACGATGTTCTTGCCCTTGCCGACGAGCAGTCCGGACAGGTTGTTTCCGAGCGCGGACGAGAGCCGCCCGGGAAGTCCGCGAATCCAGTCGACCATTTCGGTTGCCTTGCCGACGGTCGCATTTTTGATCGCGGTCCAGTTTTTGACGATCAGACCGAGCAGCGTCCAGTTAAGGAACAGGTTGTACAGGCGCCCGGGAATTCCCTTGAGCCAACCCACGATCCCGTTCCACCATGAAACGGCGGTATCCCTGATCGAGGACCAGTGGCTTATGAGCAGACCGATCAGGGTGAAGTTCATGAACGCCTGAACCATCATGTCTTTGGCCCAGATCAGTTTGCCGACGATCCAGTCCCAGACAGCGAGCGTCCACCCCTTGATCTCGTCCCAATACGTGATGACGAGCACGACCAGGGCGGCGATAGCCATACCGACCCAACCGACGGGCCCAAGGCCGACGATCCAGGCGGCGGCCATCTCCGCGCCCGCGATCGTCGCCGCAACACCGATCGCGGCGAACGCTGCACCGATGACCACCGCGGCGGCGGTGAACTCGGCTCGGTGCTTGCCGACGAATCCGAAGAACGTGGTAAGGACCGGTACGACGTTGTCGCCGAGGAATTCGACAAGGTTCTGCTGCATCGAATTCTTGAAAGCCGTTAGCTGCGCCCCGGCATTGTCGCGCAGGGTGTTGCCGAGCTTGTCGGCTGCGCCGCCGACCTCGCCGAGACCCTTCGCGGCGGTACTCGGGTCCATCGCATAGAGCGCTTTTCCGAGGTCTTCGGCCTGAGTGCCGAAAAGTGCGGTAGCCGCTTGCGACTGCTTGATCGGGTCCTTTATCGCGCGGAGCCGATCGAGGGTGGTGTCGAGTGCGGCCGTCGCCGAGGTGCCGCCCTTGCTGAACTTCGCGGCCATGTCGTCGGCATTCAGGCCGAGAGCCTGAAAACCTGCCGCAGTGCTCGCCGAGCCGTCAACGGCCCGGATACTGAATTCCTTGATGGCGTCCGCGGCGATATCGGAATCTCGGGCACCTGCCTGAATGGCCTGGTTCATCAGGCCAACGGCCGTGGCGCCATCCAATCCCGCCTTACGGAATTGGGTTCCGTATTCGTTGAAGGTGTCGACCAGGTCGTCGGCTTTATTAGCGGACGACTGGAATCCCTTGGTGAGGACGTCGAACGCCTCGTCGGCCGAGGAGACGAGACCGGTCCGCAGCATCTGCGAGACCGCGTTCGTGACCCCGCCGAGGTCCTGGTCGAAGGTGCTGGAGAGGTCAGCGACCTTCGTCGATATGGATTCGATCTGCGCGTTCGTCGCGTCCGGCGGGAGCAGGCCGGCGCCCATGGTCGCCTTGATCGCCTCGGCCGCGCCCTGGAAATCCTCCGTGACCGCGTTCGAGTACAACTCGCCGGCGACCTCGCCGTACCGCTTCGCCTCGGCCGGCGTCGCGCCGAGCTGCGCGCCGAGCTTGGCCGTGATCTGCCCTTGGCCGATGGCCTCGGACAGTCCGGCCATGAGGGCGGCGCCGAGCGCGCCCCCGATCACGCCCATGGCGAGCCCCTTGAGCTTGCCCGTGAGGGTGTTGCCGGCATCCTCGGCGCCGTCGCCGGCGGCTTCGTCGAGGCCGTCGCCGAGCGCGCTGCCGGCGTCCTCGCCGCCGGCGCGGGCGCGCTGGGTGATGCTGGCGAGGGCTGCCCGTAGGCGGTTTTGGAAGCTGTCGAGGCCCTGCTCGGCCTCGCTGTCGTCGACGGTGATCGTCGCGGCG
This sequence comes from Streptomyces colwelliae, assembly GCF_048158785.1. Lineage (NCBI taxonomy): Bacteria > Bacillati > Actinomycetota > Actinomycetes > Kitasatosporales > Streptomycetaceae > Streptomyces > Streptomyces colwelliae. The sequence continues at coordinate 12,293 of NZ_JBLTJC010000219.1, forward strand.
AGTTCGCCGACAGTGAGTGCCATGCGCGGGCCTCCTCTCAAGGGGGCCGCGCGTGACGCGCGGTGTTACGACCGCCGGGGCTTCTTCGGCTCCGGTGGGGGGTTGAACAGGCGTTGAATGCGGGAGTCGGTGGAGAGCAGGCCGAAGATGCGCACGCGCAGCCATCGCCACGACCGCTCGTCGAGCAGGCCGGGCGCGCCGACGTCGACGCCGTAGAACTCGTGCAGGTCGGCCTCGACGAGCGGCCACTCGTCGAGGAGTTGGGCCCACGTCACTTGCGGGGCGCGCCGCGGCTGCTGCCCTTTCCGCTTCGGCGCTGTGCCGGGCGGGGCTTCGTACCACTCGAAGAGCCCCGAGACTGGGTCGAACTCGCCGTGCCCGATGGGGCCTTGCGGCGCTGTTCCCGGTTCGGGGCCAGTTGAGAAGGGTCGCCGCCGGTGTTCCAGTACGCCTCTGCGCGGTCCTTGCTCTGGATGATCCACACCATGGCGGTCACGGCGGCGTGCTTGAGCATCGGCCACTCGACGCCGTCGGCGACCATGTCGGCGTGTGCGGTGCCGAGGACGTCGGCGTACATGTCGCGCTCGGCCGCGTCGGCGAGTACTTCGCGGTCGGCCTGTCCGCCGTCGGCGGCCGTGGCGGCGGCCTGCATGATGGCCTGCACCCGGAGACCGGTTGCCGCGGACGGCGCGGGAACCTTGTACGTCTTGCCCTTGATGGGCAGCGATAGGGAGTCGTCGAGCAGGTTGCCGAGTTCCTGAAAGGCCATTACGAACCACTCCCCGCGAGCGGGTTGGTGATCGCGGTCTTGGCGCCCTTGCCGGTGAGCGTGACCCCGACCGAGTCGAGGTCGTCGGTCGCTCCGCCGTCGGGGTCCCACGTGACCAGGGCGCGGCCCTCGTAGGCGTCGGCGCGGCCTTCGCGGTCGTACCACCGCACGTGGACGGTCGCGCCGCTGCCGAAGCTCTCGGCCGCGAGCCTCAGCTTTTCCTGAGCTGCGTTGAACGCCTTCGTCGTGGGGTGGTAGCGGTGCAGCATCGTCAGCTCGACGGTCCACGCGAGTTGCGTGACGGTGCTGTCGGCCCAACCGCCGTCCTCGTAGGTGGTGGAATCCTGCTGCGTCGGGTCGACCGCCGGGTCGAACTCCTGGATGCCGGGCACGATCACCCATGAGGCGGTGCTCGTCGCACTCGTGTCGAGTTCGAGGCGGTAGCGGCGCGCGAGTGCGGTCTCGGTCTCGGCCGGCTGTACGGGGGTGGACAAGGGACGGTCCTCCTACTCAAGTCGGGGGTGCGGCCGGTGAGCGCGCACGGTGTAGTTGCTGGTTCGCTCGAACCGGCCGGCCGAGTCGGCGCCGAGCGGGGCGGCGGACTGGCGGGTGATCAGCACGACGCGGGCCGTGCCGAACAGGAACGGGCCGGAGTTGTGCAGCACGTCGAACACGGCGTCGTCGAGGGCGGCCACCTCGCGAGGGTCGGGGCTGGCGCGCGTGCGTACCTGCACGTAGACGGTGGTGTCGGTGAGGTTCTGCGAGTTGGCCGTGTCGTAGGCGGTGAGGACAACGGCGCGGTCCGGCTGGTCGGGCATCACGGTGTCCGTGATCGCGGTCTCGCCCGTCTCGTACACGCCGTCGGGCCGGTAGGTCGCGACGCCTTCGGCGTGGAGCAGCTTCGCGAGGCCGTCGACGATCTCAATAAGGAAGCTCATCAGGTGGTTGACCTCGACGCTGAGTAGGGTTTGGGCATGGCTCAGAATCGACCGGATATCCCGACCGCTTTGAAGCGGGCCGTGCTCGTGGAGGCAGGGCACCGGTGCGCGATCCCTACGTGCAGACAGACACCTGTGGAACTCGCACATATCACGCCATGGTCCAAGGTCAATGAGCACACGTTCGATAACTTGATCGCACTATGCCCGACATGCCATACACGATTCGATCGCGGCGAGATGGACCGCAAATCGATGCTGCAATATAAACAAAATCTGGAAGTTCTGAATGGGCGTTATACCGATGTCGAGCGGCAAATTCTGAAGCTGTATGCAAGGGAGTTTAGTAGCATTGGGCGGAATTCTCCTGTTGCGTTGTCGATGCTTAACGAACTATTTGGCGCCCCAGGCGTAGGGCGCACGTTTGCCTTTGAAGACATGGCGATTCATTACGGCATGATGTGGCTCGTTTCGAATCTCATTGATGATGGGATCGTCGAGGTGCTTGTTAAGGAATGGGAGGCAAATGATGTTGCGCCGCGGGATGGAATCATTCAGCTGACGCCAAAGGGATTTAACATGATTATGAGGATGGTTGCAGCCGAGCCCATTTAACGGAGTGGTCTCCGAACTTGCGTGGCAATAATCTCGGTGATTACACCGTTCTCCTCGTGCAAGGGTCCTTCCAGGTACTTCGCCGTGCGGCCGTGGTCGTGGCGGTAGGTCAGTTCTTCGTGCTGGCGCACGGCGTACGGAGAGTCGTAGGAGACGGCGGCCGTCACGGCCTGCTCGTCGACGGAGACGACGCCGGAGCGTTCCAACGTGCCTTCCTCGATCGGCACCCGCTGTCGGGAGACCTCCAACAGGTGCTCAGCGCCCAACCGCACCCCGCGCACGGCGCCTTGGCGCATCGCCGCGAGGGCGGCGTTCCCGTTCCATCTGATCCGGGCGCGCTGGGTCACTCGCACATCACCTCCGTGGACTGCGGCACGGGCAGGCCGGGCGCGGTGTGGTGGGCGACGCTGATCACGGTGGTGGTGCGGCCGGTGGGCAGGGTGACCCGTGATCCGGTGGGGCAGTCGAGGTCGGGGCCGGCGTAGATCTGAGCGGTCGAGACGACCTCGGCGCCGGTCGCGTCGCGTACGCGCTTGATCGCCTCGGCGACCAGGGCGGGCACGTCCTCGGCGGGCGGCCCGTACTGCGGCCCGTACGCGCTGCTGCCGAGGTACGGCTCGATGGTGATCCGGTGGACGAGCAGCCACTCGGGGACGTTCACCAGATCACCCCCGGCAGCAGTCCGGCGCGCGTGAGGGCGCGGTGCGCGCGGGGCGCGAGGTCGACATCGCTCGCCGCGGCGGGCGCGTCCTTACGGCCGGACAGGGACACGGGGCCGATCGAGACGCTGTCCCATCGGCCGTCCGCGCCCGTACCGTCGTCGCCGGTGGCGGCCCAATACTCGATCTGATCGCGCACGGCCTCGGCGAGGGCGGTCACGACCTTCGGATCGGTCGGCATGCCAGCGGTGTCGGTGCGGTAGACGGCCGTCAACAGGGCGTCGTCGATGTCCTCGGACGCCCGCACGAGCAGCCTCTCGGCGTCCGCCGGGGGCTGGCCGGTCCACACCTGCTCGGGGGTGGCGTAGACACGGCCCACGGATCACCCCTTGGAACGGGGACGGCCCGCGGGCTTGGTCGCCTGCGGGCCGTCGGGGCTGGTCGTGCCGGTATCGCTAGGCGGATCGCCGTCGGCCGGCTCGTCGTCGACCGGCGTCACGGTGTAGCCGTGGCGCCGGAAGTAGGCGACCGCGCCCTCGCTGTCGGTGGTGGCCTCGCCGTCGACGAACCACACCCCCGCAACGCATCCGTTGAACTCCGCTACGGGAGTACTCACCTTGTGCATGGGTCACCTGACCTTGATGTTGCGGAACACGGACGCGGACTTGGTGGCCTTGAGGACGACGCCGACCGGCCCCATCTCGACCTCGCCGGTCTTCACCGCGCCGGCGCTGGAGAAGTCGGGAAGCCACGTGTTCACGATCTGGCCGCCCACGGTGGCTACGGCGTGGAATCCGTCGAGGCCGATCCGTACCGCGTAGAGGTCAGTGAGGCCGGTTGCGGCGGTGCCGCCCACGGTGCGGTTCTCGATGGGGATGATCGGCGCGGAGGTGCCGGGCTTCTCGCCGGGGTCGACGAAGGTGATCCCGCCGTAGCTCTCCCTGACGATCGGGCGGCCGTTGTTGCCGATCAGGCCGTCGACCGGGTCACGGGTGTACTGCCCGGCGCGGCGGGCGAGAGCGCGCACGCGCGCAAGGGCGGTGCTGTTGCCGATCACCAGCGACGGGGCGCCGTCGAGCTGCGAGAGCCACTCGTCGAGGACGTCGAGGGCCTTCTGTTCGGCGCGCGGGTCGGTGTCGAAGTCGGTCCAGTCGGTCACCTGCGCGAGGCGGAACTCGGTCGAGCTGCCGGACAGGGCCTTGTCGAGGCCGTCGAACGAATCCTCGTCCTCCGCGCTGTCACCGTTGATCACCGCGTCCTGGAACTTGGTCCGGGTCGCCTTGATCTTCTGCTGCATGTTGAGCGTGACGGCGTTGGACGCTGCCGGACCGATACGGGAGATGACGCGGTCGACCTGGAAGCTACCGCCGAGAACGGCGAGATCGACGCTGAACCGCTGCGTCTTGACCTCGCTCGGCGCGTACTCGGTGTTGATCTTGCGGAAGTCCGCTGTCGGCTGGGTGATCAGCCGGCGGTACGAGTAGCTGAGGGTGTCGCCCCCGCCGGCGGGGTTGACGACGTCGTTGAAGACGAGCGAGTCGAGTAGGACGGATTCCTTGCGGAACTCGTCGATGACCTGAACGTCGACGTCGTCGGTCGCGTTCTGCTTGGCCTCGTCGAGGGTCACGGGCATGGGGGTTGCTCCTGTCTGGGGTTAGCTGTTGAACCGGGCGGCGATGGCGTCGGCGAGGGTGGCCGGGCGCTTGTCGCCGGCCGGCGGCCCGTTGAACTCGGCGCCGCCGCGCGCCGGTCCGGCCGCTGGGGTGCCGAGTCGGGGGTTCGCGGTGACGGCGGCGGTGATGGCGGCGGTCAGTGCGGTGGTGTCGTTCGGATCGATCGCCGCGACCGTGGCGCGGAACGAGACGGAGTCGAGCAGGGCGAGGGGGTCGGCGCCCGCGGCGGGCGCGGTCTGGAGAACGGCGGTCTGTACGGCGGCGGCGCGGGCTACGGTCTGGCTGTCCGTGATGGCGCGCTGCGCCCACTGCGGCAGACGGCTGATGTCGCCCTCGACCGCCGGCGCGAGGCCGCGAGGCGCCGTTCCAGATACTGGTCGGCACGCTCCTTCAGCTCGGGGCGTTCCTCGACGGCCGCGCCGATCCAGCCGCGCAGCCACCCGGCGGTGAGCGCGGCCTCGTCGGGGCCGAGCCG
>NZ_JBLTJC010000220.1:0-17340 GCF_048158785.1 Streptomyces colwelliae
CGGCGGTCTGGGCAGCAGGGTGGCCCGGCCTGGAACACCTCCGGCGTGCCCTGGCAGACCCTGTACTTCAAGGGCAACCTCGCCAAGTTGCAGCAGGTGAAGGCCACTTGGGACCCGGGCAACGTGTTCCACCACAAGCTGTCCGTCACGGGCGGCGCGAATGGAACGGGCACTCACTCCGGCCTGACCTGCACGTTCATCCACTCCACGCGCCATTGTCAGTGGGCTGCGGTAGCTTCCGGGGTGTGGGGCGCAAAGACGCGCCGCTCACGACAGGACGGCCACAGGGGTGGGTGGGCGAGACCATGAGTGACAGCGTTGTGACTACGACGGACGACCTCGACGTCAGACTGGAGAAACACCGCGTCGAGCTGACCGGGTACTGCTACCGCATGCTCGGCTCGTCCTTCGAGGCCGAGGACGCGGTGCAGGACACGATGGTCCGCGCATGGCGGAACTACGAGAAGTTCGAGGGCCGCTCCAGTCTGCGTTCGTGGCTGTACCGGATCGCCACGAACGTCTGCCTGGACATGCTGTCCGCCGGCAACAAGCGGGCGCGGCCCGTCGATCTCAGCGACTCCACCCCTCTCGCGCAGGCCGCTCTGTCGCCCCGCGCGGACAACACGTGGCTGGAGCCGATGCCGGACGCGCGTGTGCTGCCGACCGTCGCAGACCCCGCGGAGGCGGCCGTGGCCAAGGAGTCCGTACGGCTCGCGTTCATGGCCGCCCTCCAGCAACTGCCGCCCAAACAAAGGGCGGTGCTGATCCTGCGCGAGGTGCTGGCCTGGCGGGCGAACGAGGTGGCCGAGCTGCTCGACACCTCGGTCGCGTCGGTCAACAGCGCGTTGCAGCGGGCCCGGGCGACCCTCGCCGAGCGGGACGAGAAGGCCGCCGACGCGGCCGTGTCCGACCCGCTCGACGAGGAGCAGCAGAAGCTCCTGGAGCGGTACGTCGCGGCCTTCGAGGGCTACGACATGGCCGCGCTCACCGCGCTGCTGCACGAGGACGCCATCATGACGATGCCGCCGTTCGACCTGTGGCTGACCGGCCACGACGACATCACGGGCTTCATGACGACCCTCGGCGCCGCCTGCGAGGGCTCCCGCCTGATCCCGGTGCAGGTGAACGGCCTGCCGGGCTTCGCCCAGTACAAGCCGGACCCGGAGGCGGGCGGCTTCAGCCCGTGGTCGGTCCAGGTCCTGGAGATCTCAGACGGCAGGCTCACCGGGTTCCACTTCTTCCTGGACACGAAGCGCTGGTTCCCGCTGTTCGGCCTGCCCCTCCATCTCGAAGCGGAGTCCGACCAGGTCGAGGAGGGCTCGTAGTCCGGAACCGGGGTCGCGGAGTCTGATCCGGCCACCGGCCCGCCGGGCGGTCAGCTGGAGGCGGGCCAGGAGATCGACGATCCCGAGCCCCGGTGGCCCGGGACCCACGACCTCGACCAGGACCACTCCGGCCCCGGCCGTCGGCTCCAGCAGTGCCCGTACCTCGGCGCACAGCCCCGCCACCTCGTCACGGGTGACGGGGCGGGCCGGCACGAGTACAGCGGGTGTCTTGGCGTCCACGATCGGTAGACCGGGTGGGCGGTCGTAACTCATCGGGGGCGACCGCCTAGGTTTGCTGTATGCCCCACGGATCAGCCCCGCCCTGGATACCCGACGCCCTCGCGCGCGCCGACGTCGGTGCCGAGGGGGTGCCGTGCAGGGGGTGCTGACCGGGTTCGCGGTCATCGGTGTGGTCATCGCGGTCGGCTATCTGATCGGCGTGCGCGGTTCCCTCGGCGAACACGGGCGTGACGTCCTGACCAAGCTGGCCTTCAACGTCGCGTCCCCGGCCCTGCTGTTCACGACCCTCGCGCGGGCCGACCTCTCCGTGATCTTCTCCAGCGGGCTGCTCGTGACGATGCTGAGCACGGCGGCGGTGGCGGGTGTGTTCGTGGCGGTGGGGGTCGTACGGGGCTGGGGCGTCGGCCGTACGACGATCGGGGCGCTCTGTTCGAGTTACGTCAACTCCGGCAACCTCGGCATCCCGATCTCGGTGTACGTCCTGGGCAATGCGTCGCTGGTGGCGCCGGTGATGTTGTTCCAGCTGGTGGTGGTGAGCCCGCTCGCGTTGACGATCCTCGATCTGTCGGGCGCGGGTGAGAAGGGGCCTTTGTGGCTACGGCTGCTCACGCCGCTGCGGAATCCGGTCGCGGTGGGGTCGCTTGCGGGGGTCGCGGTTGCGGGGATCGGGGTTCATGTTCCGGGCCCGGTGATGGATCCGCTCACCCTGATCGGAAACATGGCTGTGCCGGCGGTGTTGATCGGGTTCGGGATTTCGCTGCGAGGAAGTGCGGTGCCGGCGCGGGGTGTTGAGCGGTGGCCGGTGTTGTTGTCGGTTGCGCTGAAGTCGGTGGGGCAGCCGGTGATTGCCTGGGCCTTGGCTGTGTCTGTGTTCGGCATTCACGGGGCGGGGTTGCTCGACGTGGTGGTGACCTCGGCGTTGCCTGCTGCGCAGAACCTGTACACGTACGCGAGTCGGTATCGGGTGGGTGAGGGGTTGGCTCGGGACTCGATCCTGCTGTCCACGGTGTTGTCGGTGCCGGTGTTGGTGGGGATTGCTGCGCTGCTTGGGTAAGGCGGGTTGTGTTGTGTCTGCGGGGGCGTTGTGGCTGGTCGCGCAGTTCCCCGCGCCCCTAGGTGGGCAAGAGGGGCCGGAATCTGAAAGCCCAGCCCCTCTCCCCCACCACCAACCGCCAACCGCCAACCGCCAATCAGGCGATGCGCTCCAACACCACCGGTGAAGCCGTGAAGGATGCCCCCGCGGTGCCGATGTCGTAGGAACCCTTCACCGCCTCCAAGGCGTACTCGAAGCGCTCGGGCGTATCCGTGTGCAGCGTCAGCAGGGGCTGGCCTGCTGTAATCACGTCTCCCGGCTTGGCGTGCATCTCCACTCCCGCGCCCGCCTGCACCGGGTCCTCCTTGCGCGCACGCCCCGCGCCGAGGCGCCAGGCGGCGATGCCGATGTCGTAGGCGTCGAGGCGGGTCAGGACTCCCGACGTCGAAGCCGTCACCACATGTTGCTCGCGGGCCACCGGCAAGGCCGCGTCCGGGTCGCCGCCCTGTGCCGCGATCATCCGGCGCCAGACGTCCATCGCGGAACCGTCGGCCAGGGCCTTCGCCGGGTCGGCGTCCTTCACGCCGGCCGCGTCGAGCATCTCTCGGGCCAGGGCGATCGTCAGCTCGATCACGTCCGAGGGGCCGCCGCCTGCCAGGACCTCCACCGACTCCCTGACTTCAAGCGCGTTGCCTGCCGTCAGGCCAAGTGGGGTGCTCATGTCCGTCAGCAGCGCTACCGTCTTCACGCCGTGGTCCGTGCCCAGGCCCACCATCGTCGACGCCAACTCCCGCGCGTCCTCGATGGTCTTCATGAACGCGCCCGTGCCGACCTTCACGTCCAGGACGAGTGAGCCCGTGCCTTCCGCGATCTTCTTCGACATGATCGAGGACGCGATCAGCGGGATCGCCTCGACCGTGCCCGTGACGTCCCGCAGCGCGTACAGCTTCTTGTCCGCGGGGGCCAGGCCGTCGCCCGCCGCGCAGATCACCGCGCCGGTGCCCTCCAGGACCGACAGCATCTCCTCGTTGGAGAGCAGCGCGCGCCAGCCGGGGATCGACTCCAGCTTGTCCAGGGTGCCGCCTGAGTGGCCGAGGCCTCGGCCCGAGAGCTGGGGGACCGCCGCGCCGCAGGCCGCGACCAAGGGGGCCAGCGGGAGCGTGATCTTGTCGCCCACTCCGCCCGTCGAGTGCTTGTCGGCCGTCGGACGGGAGAGGGACGAGAAGTCCATGCGCTCGCCGGAGGCGATCATCGCGGCGGTCCAGGTGGCGATCTCCCGGCGGTTCATGCCGTTGAGGAGGATCGCCATGTTGAGGGCGGCCATCTGGTAGTCGGCCACCTCCCCGCGGGTGTACGCGTCGATGACCCAGTCGATCTGCTCGTCGCTCAGTTCACCGCGGTCCCGCTTGGTGCGGATGACGGAGATGGCGTCCATCGAGACTTGCGCCATGGCTTGGCTTTCCTTCCGAACGTTCAGAAAATGTGCGGCCCCACCGAGTGGGTCGACGAGGTGCGTCGATGCCCGACTCAGCGGGGTCGTACGGGAGTTACCTGGTGAGATGGTCCGGCCCGAAAGCCTGCGGGAGCATCTCCGAGAGCGGCAGGACGCCCGCCGGTGTCTCCACCAGCAGGCCCGGGCCGCCGAACTCGTACAGCAGCTGGCGGCACCGGCCGCACGGGACGAGGATGTCGCCCTTGCCGTCGACGCACGTGAAGTGGGTCAACCGGCCGCCGCCGGTGCGCTGGAGGTCGGAGACCAGCCCGCACTCGGCGCACAGGCCGAGGCCGTACGACGCGTTCTCGACGTTGCAGCCGGAGACCGTGCGGCCGTCGTCGACGCGGGCGGCGACCCCTACGGGATAGCCCGAGTACGGCGCGTACGCGTGGGACATCGCCTCCCGCGCCTCCGCCCGCAGCTCGTCCCAGTCGACGGCCAACTCGGCGGCGGGCGAGGTCACTTGCCCTGTCCCTTCCGGTACGGCAGGCCGTCCGCCTTCGGCATCCGCAGGTGCTGCGCGGACAGTGAGAGCACCAGCAGGGTGACGATGTACGGGCTGGCGCCGACCAGTTGGGTCGGAACCTGGTCCGTGGTGGCGTACCAGACGAACATCAGGGCCGCGATGACAGCCGTGACGACGGCGGGGACGTAGCGCTTCTTCCACACCATGTAGGCGCAGCCGGCGACGAGCAGGAAGCCGATCAGCAGGATCAGCGCGTGGACGTTGGTGGCGCCGCCGCGCAGGTTGAGGCTGTCGGTGTAGCCGAACAGGCCCGCGCCGAGGGCGAGTCCGCCCGGCATCCAGTTGCCGAAGATCATCGAGGCGAGGCCGATGTAGCCGCGGCCGCCGGTCTGGCCGTCGAGGTAGACGTTGGACGCGACGATCGACAGGAAGGCGCCGCCGAGGCCGGCGAAGCCGCCGGAGATGATCACGGCGATGTACTTGTACTTGTAGACGTTGACGCCCAACGACTCGGCGGCCACCGGGTTCTCACCGCAGGAGCGGAGGCGGAGGCCGAAGGCGGTGCGCCACAGGACCCACCACGTGGCCGGTACGAGGGCCACCGCGATGACGGTGAGCGGGGAGAGGTCGGTGATCAGACCGCCGATCAGGCCCGCGATGTCCGAGATCAGGAACCAGTGCTTCTCGTTGAGCGTGTCCAGCCAGCTCGACAGTCCTGGGATGTCGAAGGTGCCCAGCGAGTCGATCGGCGGGGACTGCTTGGCGGAGCCCTGCTCGGTGTTGGCGAAGGTGAACTTCGAGAGGTAGCGGGTGGTGCCCAGCGCCAGGATGTTGATGGCCACACCGGAGACGATGTGGTTGACGTTGAACGTCACCGTGGCGATCGCGTGCAGCAGCGCGCCGAGGCAGCCGCCGATGATGCCGAAGACGATGCCGACCCACGGGCCCCACTGGTAGCCGGCCCAGGCGCCGAACCAGGTGCCGAGGATCATCATGCCTTCGAGGCCGATGTTGACGACGCCCGCGCGCTCGGCCCAGAGGCCGCCGAGACCGGCGAGGCCGATCGGCACGGCGGCGCGAAGGGCCGTGGACATCTGGCCGGTTGACGTGATGCCGTCCGCGCCGGTGATGAGGCGGACGATCGACGTGAGGATGAGCGCGCCCGCGATGATCAGCAGGAGCACGGGGAGCGAGAAACGGCGGCCGCCCTTGCCGGGCTGCTGCGCCTGCGGCTTGGCGATGGTCGCGGTACTCATCGGGCCGCCACCTCCTTCTTCTCGGAGTTGTTCCGGGCGGCAGCGGCGAGTTCCTCACCGACGCGCTTCTGCTGGCGGCGCAGGCCCCAGGTGCGGACGACCTCGTACGAGATGACGACCGCGAAGACGATCAGGCCCTGCATGATCGTCGCGATCTCCTTCTGGTACGCGACCGGGGTCGCGTAGTCCAGGGCGGGAGACGCCTTGTCGAGGAAGGCCCAGAGGAGGGCGGCGAGGGCGATGCCGCCGGGGTTGTTGCGGCCCAGCAGGGCGATGCCGATCGCGGTGAAGCCCAGGCCCTCGGGGAAGGTGAGGCTGTAGGTGTGGCTGTCGCCGAGCAGCAGCGGCAGACCGGCGAGGCCGGCGACACCGCCGGAGATCAGCATCGCGGTGAGGGTCATGCGCTTGGCGTCGACGCCGGAGGCCGCGGCGGCGGACTCGGACTCGCCGGTGGCGCGCAGGTCGAAGCCGAAGCGGGTGCGGTTGAGGACGAGCCAGTACAGGACGCCCATGATCGCGGCGAGGAAGACCAGCCCGTAGATCTCGCCGACGTCCGAGCCCATGTCGATGCCCGGGATCCAGCCGGACTTCTTCATGATGCCGGTCGTCATGTTGTTGCCGACCTGCACGCCCCAGGTGTTGGTCTGCGTGAGGTAGAGGATCAGGCTCGTGGCGATCGCGTTGAGCATGATCGTCGCGACGACCTCGCTGACGCCCCGGGTGACCTTGAGGACACCCGCGATGCCGGCCCAGAAGGCGCCGGTGAGGATCGCGACCAGGAGCAGCAGCGGCACCTGGAGGACGGCCGGCAGGCCTACGTGCGCGCCGACGACCGCGGTCATCACGGCGCCGAGGCGGTACTGGCCGTCGACGCCGATGTTGAACAGGTTCATCCGGAAGCCGAGGGCGACCGCCAGGGCGGCGATGTAGTACATCGACGCCTGGTTGATGATCAGCACCTGGACGTCGGAGTACCCGATCTGCTGGAGCATCAGGTTGTACGGCTCGATCGGGTTCTTGCCCGAGGCGAGCAGCACGACCGAGGTCAGCAGGATCGCGGCGACCAGCGCCATGACCGGGCCGGCCACGGCGAGGAGCACGCGCTCCTTGTCGAACTTCTTCATCGGGCCTCGTCCTCCGGGGCGGCGGTGTCGTCCGCGTTTTCTACGGTGCTGTCCGCGCCGTTTTCTACGGTGCTCTCCGCGCCGTCCGCTGCTTCCTCGACGTGTTCGAGGTGACCGGACGCGGCGCCGGTCATGGCCGAGCCGAGTTCCTCGGGTGTGACGGTGGCCGGGTCGGCGTCGGCGACCAGCCTGCCGTCGTAGATCACGCGCAGGGTGTCCGACAGGCCGATCAGTTCGTCCAGGTCGGCGGAGATGAGCAGCACGGCCAGGCCCTCGCGGCGGGCCTCGCGGATCTGGTCCCAGATCGCGGCCTGCGCGCCGACGTCCACACCGCGGGTGGGGTGGGCGGCGATCAGGAACTTCGGCCTGTGGCTCATCTCGCGGCCGACGATCAGCTTCTGCTGGTTGCCGCCGGACAGGGAGGCGGCGGTGACGTCGATGCCGGGGGTGCGGACGTCGTACTCCTCGACGATCCGGCGGGTGTCGGCCTGGGCGCCCTTGATGTCGAGCCAGATACCCCCACGACCGCGCGAGTTGGGCTTCTCGGTGACGTGGCCGAGGATGCGGTTCTCCCACAGCGGGGCTTCCAGGAGGAGGCCGTGGCGGTGGCGGTCCTCGGGGATGTAGCCGATGCCCTTCTCGCGGCGCTTGCGGGTGGCCCATGGCGTGATGTCGTCGCCGAGGAAGCCGATGGTGCCGGAGTCGGCGTTCTTCAGGCCGATCAGCGCGTCGATCAGCTCGGTCTGGCCGTTGCCCTCGACGCCCGCGATGCCCATGACCTCGCCGGCGTGGATGGTGAAGGTGACGTCGTCCAGGACGCGCTTGGCGTCGCCTCCGACGGCCGCGTCGCCGACCAGTCCGCCGCCCACGGGCTCCGACTCGGCGCCGAGGGAGGCGCCGGCGGCGTAGACGGTGAGGCCCTTGACCTCGATGACGGGGGTGTCCGTGACCGTGGACTCCGCCGTCTCGGGAGTGGGGAGTTCGCTGCCGACCATCATCTCGGCGAGCTGACGGGGGGTCGTCGCGGAGGGGACGGCCGTGCCCACGGTGGTGCCGCGCCGGATGACGGTGATCTCGTCGGCGACGGAGAGGACCTCGCCCAGCTTGTGCGAGATGAAGATGACCGCGAGGCCCTCGGACTTCAGCTCGCGCAGGTTGCTGAAGAGGGCGTCGACCTCCTGCGGCACCAGGACGGCGGTGGGCTCGTCCAGGATCAGGGTGCGGGCACCGCGGTAGAGGACCTTGAGGATCTCGACGCGCTGGCGCTCGGCGACACCGAGGTTCTCGACGAGGACGTCCGGGCGGACGTTCAGGCCGTAGCGGTCGGAGATCTCCTTGATCTTCTTGCGGGCGCCGCCGCCGATGCCGTGCAGCTTCTCGCTGCCCAGGACGACGTTCTCCAGGACGGTGAGGTTGTCGGCGAGCATGAAGTGCTGGTGGACCATGCCGATGCCGCGGGCGATGGCGTCGGCGGGGGACGAGAAGGTGACGTGCTCGCCGTCGACGGCGATGGTGCCCTCGTCCGGCTTCTGCATGCCGTAGAGGATCTTCATCAGGGTCGACTTGCCGGCGCCGTTCTCGCCGACGAGGGCGTGCACGGTGCCCTTGCGGACACTGAAGCGGATGTCGCTGTTGGCGACGACACCCGGGAAGCGCTTGGTGATCCCCACCAGCTCGACCGCGATCGTCGACTGATCGCCGAGTGGAGGGTTGCTGGACGCGTCGATGGCGAACTCTCCTCGTGGAAAGGGGCCTCTCTACGCGCGTAGCGCCCCTGCTTTAAATAGTGCCCGGACCTGATCGGTTTTCGTCTGGCATCCGATCCGTTCCGAGCATTCTGCCGCGCGAACGGGGCGTGGGCAGACATCCTCCCCACACCCCGTTCCGTGGCCGTAACGCTGTCATTACAGCGCTCTTTTGGCCATGGTCGTGACTGGCCTAGAACCAACGGTTCAGGAGGTCTTGACCTTGATCGAGCCGTCCTTGATGCCCGCCTCGGCCTTCGTGAGGGCGGCCTGGAGGGTGGCGTTGTTCTTGAAGGTCGGGTTCGAGTCGGCCAGGCCCACCGAGCCGTTGCTCAGCGAGCCGCGGATCTCGCCGCTCAGCGGCTTCTTGTCCTCGATGACGGACTTGGAGAGGTCGTACACCGCGCCCGCGACGTTCTTCAGGGCCGAGGTGAGGATGTACGGCTTGTACTTGGCCAGCGCCGCCTGGTTGTACTGGTCGGAGTCGACACCGATCGCCCAGACCTTGTGCGCGGCGGCGGACTTGATGACGCCCTGGCCGGAAAGACCCGCGGCCGCGTAGACGACGTCCGCGCCGGCCTCGATCTGACCTTCGGCCGCGGCCTCGCCCTTGTCGGGGCTGGAGAAGCCACCCTGGGCGGCGGTCTGGGTCAGGTACTGCGCCTTGACCGTGACGCCCTTCTTGGTGTCCTTGACGCCCTGCTCGAAGCCCGCCTCGAACTTGTGGATCAGCGGGACGTCCACGCCGCCGATGAAGCCGACCGTGTTCGACTTCGTGGTGAGCGCGGCGGTGACACCGGCCAGGTACGAGGACTGCTCCTCGTGGAAGACCATGTCGGCGACGTTGGCGGCCGTGATGGTGTTGTCGTCGATGATGCCGAAGGTGATCTTCGGGAACTTCGCGGCGGCTTCCTTGACGGCGGGGGCGTAGGCGAAGCCGACACCGATCACCGGGTTGTAGCCGGACCTGGCGAGGGTCTCCAGGCGCTGGACCTTGTCCGCGTCGGACTCGTTGTCCTGCGGCTCGACGTCGCGGCCGCTGACGCCGAAGTCCTTCTCGGCCTTCACCAGACCCGCGTAGGCGGCGTCGTTGAAGGACTGGTCACCCTTGCCGCCGACGTCGTAGGCAAGGCCAATACCCTTGGACGTGCCGGAACTGCTGCTGCTGGAGCTGGACTCGCTGGACGAGCTGCCGCAGGCGGAGACGGTTACTGCAAGAGCTGCGGTTGCAACGCCTGCAACCGCGATTCGGGACACCCGGCGCATGGAACGAGACTCCTTAGTGCAAGCGCCCAAACCAGGCGCTGGTTCCGCCGCAGCGTAACGCGCGTAGACCAGACGGAAAACCCCATCTGTCCGGTCCGTTATAGAGCTGTGGCCACAGATGGGGGCCAGCGTACGGACAGCCAGGCGCCCCTTGCGGGAAGCAAGGGGCGCCTGGCTGCAACGATGCTCTAAGGGCGTAGTTCTACGGCGTTCCGGCGGGCCGTGATAGAACGGCGCGCTACTTCGTGTTGACGGTGATCTTGCCGTCGATGATGTCCTGCTTGGCCTTGTCCACCGCGGCGACGGCGGCGGTCATGGCCTTGTACTTCGGGTTGGTGTCGGAGAAGCCGACGCCGTCGTTGTCGAGGCCGTAGCGGACCACGCCGGTCTTGGGCTTGCCCTCGTACACCGACTTCACCAGGTCGTAGACGGCGCCGCCGACGTTCTTGAGCGCCGAGCCGAGGATGGCGTCCTTGTACTTGGCCAGCGCCGCCTGCTCGTACTGGTCGGAGTCCACACCGATGGCCCAGATGCCCTTGGCGGAGGCCTCGGAGATGACGCCCTGGCCGGAGAGACCGGCGGCGGCGTAGATGACGTCCGCGCCCGCGTCGATCTGGCCGCTCGCCGCGTCCTTGCCCTTGTCGGGGCTGGAGAAGCCGCCCTGGGCCGCGGTCTGCGTCAGGTACTGCGACTCGATCTTGATGCTCGGGTTGACGGACTTGGCGCCCTGGTCGAAGCCGGCCTCAAACTTGTGGATGAGGGGGACGTCCACGCCGCCGATGAAGCCGATGTGGTTCTTCTTGGTCGCCTTGGCCGCGGCGACGCCCGCCAGGTACGAGGACTGCTCCTCGTGGAAGACGAGGTCGGCCACGTTGGCGGCCTTGTCCTGCTCGTCGTCGATGATGCCGAACGTGATGTTCGGGAACTTCGCGGCGGCTTCCTTGACGGCGGGGGCGTAGGCGAAGCCGACACCGATCACCGGGTTGTAGCCGGCCGTGGCCAGGCTCTCCAGGCGCTGCACCTTGTCCGCGTCGGACTCGTTGTCCTGCGGCTCGATGTCGCGGCCGGAGATGTTGAACTCCTTCTCGGCCTTCTGAAGACCGGCGTAGGCCGCGTCGTTGAAGGACTGGTCGCCCTTGCCGCCGACGTCGTAGGCGAGGCCGATGCCCTTGCCGGTGTACTTGCCGGACGAGGACGACGAGCTGTCGCTCGCCTTGTCGGCATCCTTGCTGGAGCTACCGCAGGCGGTGGCCGCGAGGGCGATGACCGTGACGGCCACCGCAGCTTGGGAGAACTTCGTCCTCCGAGTTGTCTGACGCACAGCAAGCACTCCTTCGTCCCCACGGCACCGTCACCGGACCGCTTCCCCAAGCCGCCGCCTCTGTGGCGATTTCCGCGCACAGTAACGCGCGTAGACGAGGAGGGGAACGGTGTTTCTCCGTGCCGTTACCGGATCGTGCCGCCGCCGCGTTACGTTCACTCGCCGGTGGTTACACCCGGGTGACACAAGCGGACGTAGGGGTACCGAAAGGGCACCCCTACGACCATCTGAGCCACGGCGTTCCGGTCAGATCGCGCCGTCGATCAGCGCGGCGGCGGTGAACAGCTCCACGCCGACCGTGATCGCGGACTCGTCGGCGTCGAAGTCGCCCTGGTGGAGATCCCGTACGGTCCGCTCCCCCGGTGTCCGCACGCCGAGCCTGGCCATGGCGCCGGGCACGTGCTCCAGGTACCAGGAGAAGTCCTCGCCGCCCAGGCTCTGTTCGGTGTCCTCGACGGAGAGCGGTCCGCGGCGCGCGGTCATGGCGTCGCGGAGCAGCTCGGTGACGAGCGCGTCGTTGACGACGGGCGGTACCCCGCGCACGTAGGTGATCGCGGACTTGGCCCGGTGCAGCCCGGCGACCTCGTCGATCGCCGCGTGCACGATGTCGGGCGCCTGCCGCCAGGCGTCGAGATCGAGACACCGTACGGTGCCGGAGAGCTCGGCGTGCTGGGGGATGACGTTGGGCGCGTGGCCGGATTCGATACGCCCCCAGGTGACGGACACCCCGCTGCGCGCGTCCATCCGGCGGGAGACGATCGCGGGCACGTCGGTGGCGACGCGGGCGGCGGCGGTCACCAGGTCGGTGGTGAGGTGCGGCCGGGCGGTGTGCCCGCCGGGTCCGTCCAGGGAGACCTCCAGCCGGTCGCAGGCGGAGGTGATGGGACCGATGCGCAGTCCGATCCGCCCGCTGTCGACCTTGGGGTCGCAGTGCACGGCGATGATCCGCCCCACCCCGTCGAGCACCCCGCACTCGATGGCGTCGGTGGCACCGCCGGGCAGGACCTCCTCGGCGGGCTGGAAGAGCAGCCGTACGGCACGCGGCAGCAGTCCCTGCTCGTGCAGCCGGGCCAGCACGAGACCGGCGCCGAGCACGACGGTGGTGTGCACGTCGTGGCCGCAGGCGTGGGCCCGGTCGGGCACGGTGGAGCGGTACGCGCACTCACTCTTCGTGTCCGGGATGGGCAGGGCGTCGATGTCGGCGCGCAGCGCGAGCATGGGTACGGCGGTGTCGCGGGGGCCGATGTCACAGACGAGCCCGGTGCCCATGGCGAGGACGCGGGGTTCGAGACCGGCGAGTTCCAGTCGCGCCTTGATCGCGGCGGTGGTCCGGAACTCCTGGTTGCCCAGCTCGGGGTGCATGTGCAAGTCCCGCCGGAACGCGACGAGTTCGGCACGCAAGGTCTCCGACAGGGTGCCCGGAAGCACATTCCCGACGGACTCGACCTCGGACTCTGCCTCGGACTCTGGTGACATCAATTGCTTCACCCTCTGAAGGGTAGGGCGCCCGGGTGGTCAACTGACCCTCGATCAACAAAAGTTCAACCCGTTAGTCGAAGAAAATCTGACCGCCGGCCGCATAGCCGCATATGGAGATGGGTAAACTCCCCGCTTCTTCTGGGATACCACGCCTCACCACAGCACAGCTGGACCCGTCCGCATCCCGGAATCCGCACAGAGGCCTACCGGTGGCAACACCGCTACGCAACGTGAGATTCCCGGCCCCGCGTCCCCTTGATAGGGTCCGCCGACGTGACCGACCCGAACGCGGATCCCGCCGCGGACTTCATAGAGGCCACCCGCTCCTCCTACGACGCGATCGCCCCCGCGTACAGCGCCGAACATCCCGACGGCCTGGGCGAGGGCCCCGTCGAGAGCGCTCTCCTGAACGCCTTCGCCGAACTCGTCCGTACGGCGACGCCGGGCGAGGTACAGGTGGCCGATATCGGCAGCGGCCCCGGCTATGTGACCGCACGCCTGAACGCCCTCGGCCTCCAGGCCTTCGGCATCGACATCTCGCCGCACATGGTGGCGCTGGCCCGCGAGGCACACCCTCAACTCCGGTTCCAGGTCGGCTCGATGACGTCCCTGGACGTCCCGGACGCGACCCTCGGCGGTGTCATCGCCCTCTACTCGACGATCCACATCCCGGACGCCGACCTGCCGGGCGTCCTCGCCGAGTTCCACCGGGTCCTACGTCCGGGCGGCTACGTCCTGCTCGCGTTCCAGGCCTCGGAGGGCGAACACATCCACATGACGGAGCGCTACGGCCAGGACATCTCCCTCGACTACTACTTCCGCACCCCGGCCGAGATCGCCACCTACCTCACGGAGGCGGGCCTGCCCCTGCACACCCGGGCCCTCGTCGAGCCCCAGGGCCAGCAGAAGTGGGGCCGAGCCTTCGCCCTGGCCCACAAGCCTTCGGCGTCCGACTGAGCGGCGGCGCTGAGGGAACGTCAGACCGCGCTCACCGCCGACAGCCGATGCACATCCCGTGCCGTCCCCGTGACCCCCGAAAGGAACCCCTGCGCCCGGGGCGAGGCGTTCTCCGTCAGCCACGCGGGGTCGATGTCGCACACCGCGACCCGGACCTCCGTGCCCACCAAGGCCAGCGGCAACGTATGCACCACCGTCGACGGGAAGCTCAGGATCGTGCGGCCGATGGGGCCGCGGCGGGCGATCAGCTCCAGGGGAAGGTCGGGGCGGACGATCTCCAGGCCCGTCTCCACCGCCAGCCGGTGGAGTTTCTCCGTGCTTTCGCGGCGGTGGGCGAAGTAGCGGGTCGCCCCGTGGGTCTTGGCGAGGGCGGCCACGGCCTCCAGGTAGCGGTCGTTGTCGACCACTCCCGTCTCCACCAGGGACGTGCCGACCATGTCCGCGCCCTTGGTGATGCGGGGCGGGCCGAAGGTGGCGCGGGTCCAGGCGAAGTCGTTCGCCGTGATGGTGACGCCCTCGGGGGTCGTCTCGATCGGCATCGAGGAGAAGATCTCCACCGTGCGGCGGGTGCTCGGGGTCAGGCGGCGGCGGGCCACCGAGGACACCGGGGCGAAGATCAGGTCGCGGGGGCCGGGGCGGCCGCCCTTGCGGTGCCAGCGGACCAGGCGTTCGCCGCTGGCGAGTTGGGCGACGAACTCCATCGTCGCGGTGCCGTCGTCGACCACCACCAGGTCACGTGCCTTGGTGATGGTCAGCAGCAGTTGTACGTAGCGCGAGAACGGGTCGCCCATGACGATCCGGTCCGCCCTGCGCAGCAGCCCGGTGAGGCCGCCGATGGTCTGGAAGGGGGCCGCGGGTCCGCCCCGCGCCTCCTCCCAGCGCACGGTGTGGCCCTCGTCGCGGGCGAGGTCGGCCATGCGGCGCAGCTGGCCGCGGGTCATCGGGTCGGTCGGCGACAGGACCACGAGGGTGAGCCCCCCGCCGGGTGCCTCCTCGGCCCGGGGCGCACGCAGGTGCGCCCACTCCAGCACGTTCAGAAGCTGTACCGGACTCTCCACGAACGCGAGAGTGTGGGGGGTGAGGCCGGCGGTGCCGGCGTGGGGGCTCATTGTCGTACGACCGTCCCGTGACCGTAAGTGACGCTGGCGCTGGCGCTTGATGGTTCCGACTCGGACCGCTCGGAATCAGACCGCGACCGGCTCGCCCGCCGCCGCGGCGATCTCCGCCTCGGCGACCACGCCGCTCACGCGGCGCAGCTTCTTCATCGGGCCGAGCTCCGAGTCGTAGACCTTCTTGACGCCGTCGCCGAGGGAGGCCTCGATGGTGCGGATGTCGCGGACGAGGCGGGTCAGGCCCTGCGGCTCGACGGAGGCGGCCTGGTCCGAGCCCCACATGGCGCGGTCGAGGGTGATGTGACGCTCGACGAAGGTGGCGCCGAGCGCGACCGCGGCGAGGGTGGTCTGGAGGCCCGTCTCGTGACCGGAGTAGCCGATCGGCACGTTCGGGAACTCGGCCTGGAGGGTGTTGATGACGCGGAGGTTGAGCTCCTCGGCCACCGCCGGGTAGGTCGAAGTGGCGTGGCACATAAGGATGTTGTCGCTGCCGAGGACCTCGACCGCGTGGCGGATCTGCTTCGGGGTCGACATGCCGGTGGAGAGGATGACCGTACGGCCGGTCGCGCGGAGGGAGCGGAGCAGCTCGTCGTCCGTGAGGGAGGCGGAGGCGACCTTGTGGGCCGGGACGTCGAACTTCTCCAGGAAGGCGACGGCCTCGGTGTCCCACGGGGAGGCGAACCAGTCGATGTTCTTGGACTTGGCGTAGTCGTCGATCTGGCGGTACTCGTCCTCACCGAACTCCACGCGGTGGCGGTAGTCGATGTAGGTCATGCGGCCCCAGGGGGTGTCGCGCTCGATGTCCCACTGGTCGCGCGGGGTGCAGATCTCCGGGGTGCGCTTCTGGAACTTGACGGCGTCGCAGCCGGCTTCGGCGGCGGCGTCGATCAGCTTGAAGGCGTTCTCCAGCTCACCGTTGTGGTTGATGCCGATCTCGCCGACGACGTAGACGGGGTGGCCGGGTCCTGCGGTCTTCGAACCGAACTGGCGCAGACGGGAGTTGTTGCTCATGACAGCGGGTTTCCTTACTTGGTGAGGGAATCGAGAGAGGGGCCGAGGATCCAGCTGGCGATCTCTCGGACAGCGCCGTCGCCACCGGGCACGGTGGTGACCGCGCGTGCGGCGCCGCGTACGACGTCGTGGGCGCTCGCGACCGCCACGGGCCAGCCCACGAGGGCGAAGCACGGGAGGTCGTTGACGTCGTTGCCGACGTAGAGCACGCGCTCCGGCGCGATGCCCTGCTCCTCGCACCACTGCTTGAGTGCGAGGTCCTTCCGGTCGATGCCGTGCAGGACCGGGAGTTGGAGCTTCCGGGCCCGGGCGGCGACGACCGGGTTCTGCTCCGAGGACAGGATCAGCATCTTCAGGCCGGTCTTGCGCAGGGCCGCGATGCCGAGGCCGTCTCCGCGGTGCACGGAGACGAACTCCCGTCCGTCGGAATCGATCAGCACCCTGTCGTCGGTCTGGGTGCCGTCGAAGTCGAGTACGACCGCGTCGATGTCGTCGGCGGTCGGGAGCGAACCGGGACGGTCCGCGTCGAAGAGCGGGGCCAACGCCCGTGCCCTGGCCAGCTCGTGGGGATCGTCGATCTCCAACACCCGCGCGGGGTCGGTCCGGACGAGTTCCGTGCGGCCGAAGAAGCGGTGGCCCACCTTGCGGAAGCCGGCCGCGTCCATGCCGTAGACGGCGCCGGTCTCCAGGAAGTCCTGGGGGCGGTCCTGGCGGCGCGGGCGGAAGGACTTGTCGTGGTTGACGCCGTAACCGCCGCTGGTGACGGGCGGGTTGGCGACCTTCGTGGCGCCCCCGACCTCACCCGTGCGGGCCGGCTCGACGACCGTGGTGGCCTCGTCGTCCGCGTCGCGCCACACGAAGCCGTGGAAGGGGGCGACGGTGTGGGCGGTGTCGGCGCCGTTCGCGACGATCGCGTTCACGATGCCGTCGACGTCCTCGCGGACGATGAAGGGGCTGGTGCACTGGACGAGGAGGACGACGTCGACAGCCGCGCCGTGCAGCGCCTCGTGGGTGTCCATGGCGTGCAGGACGGCGGCCTCGGAGGTCGCCGTGTCGCCGGCGATGGCGGCAGGCCGCAGCACGACCTCGGCGCCGGCCTGGCGGGCGGCGGCGGCGATGGCCTGGTCGTCCGTGGAGACCACGACGTCGGTCACCAGTCGGCTGGCGCGGCACTCACGCACGGCGCGGGCCACCAGCGGTACTCCGCCGACGGGGGCGAGGTTCTTGGCGGGGACGCCCTTGGAGCCGCCGCGCGCAGGGATCACCGCGAGCACCCGGCGCACCGAAGCGCCTTGGCCTGCTTGCGAGTTGGACATGGGCTCTACTCCTTGAGCAGAAATCTTGGCGTTCACAGCTCCCCCATCCGGCGGATGACGGGCGCCACGCGCTGCACTCCGTGGCGGTAGGCGCCGCGCGCGGCCCGGCGGACGATCTGCCGGACGGGACCGGGCTCCTTGTCCGCGGCGGGGGCGCCGGGCAGCGGGGTGCCGTCGGGGCCGAGGTGGTGGCG
>NZ_JBLTJC010000221.1:0-17340 GCF_048158785.1 Streptomyces colwelliae
ATCCCGCACACCGCATCTCCGCGAACCAGAAGCTCTGGCTGCTGAACCTGTTCGAGGAGCTCGCCGCCGCAGCGGGCTGCCCGCACCCGGCCAGCCTCGCCACGCAACTCCTCATACTGCACGAGGGTGCTCTCGCCACGCAGCCCCTCCCCCTCGACACCCTCCCGGCCAGCACCGACCTGGCGCGAGCCCTGGTCCGAGCCGGCACAACGCCCCGCCGCTAGAGCGTTTTCGACAAGGTGCCGCCGTTCAGCTGGGCCGGGCCGGTACTCGGCGCTCGGCACTCGGTACCTGCGATCGCGAGGCGGAGGGTCGTAACGCCTTCGGAGCAGGCGGCCCGGTGGTGAGCGCGGTTTGAAGCGCGGCGTCGAGGGTGAGTGCGCGCGAGGCCAGGTCCGACCCGGACGAGGCGGGCGGGTCCGTGGTGATCGAGGCGATGACGGTGTCCCGCAGCCGTGCCGACGTCGTCGTCAGGTCCCGCTCCGAAGACTCTTCGCCGATCAGCGCCGGCGTGGCACCCGTTGTCGCCGCGTGGATGACGCGGGTCGCCTGCACCACCGGAACCCGAAGGCGCCCGGCCTCGGCCGCCCGGCCCAGCAGACTCACCAGCAGGGCGTGCGCCTCGTCCGCGGCCGGGGCGACGTGCCGGGCGACCGCGTTCCCGGCGACTCCTTGCGGTCGGTGCCCGTTGGCCGTTCGGGGGCGAGGATCGAGGAGGCGACCGGTGGGCGGAGGGTGTCAGCCTTTGCGGCCGGGAAGCATGGCCAGGGCCTGGGAGCGTTGGGCGACGAGGTCGTCGTAGGTGCCGTCGCGCTCGGCCCAGCGGTGCATGAGGACGCCCTTCACGAGGACTTCGTGAGGGGTGGGGTTCTCCGAGAGCAGGTGCATGACCTCGGTGGCGAAGTCGTCGAGGGGCAGCGCGTGCGGGTTCACCGCTTCCTGACCCGCTGTGGCGACGGCCGGGGGGACGAGCTCGACGACGCCGACACCGGTGCCGTCGAGTTGCGCGCGCAGTGCCTCCGAGTAGGCGTGCACTCCGGCCTTCGAGGCGGCGTAGCTGGGCATGGGCGGGAACGGCAGGAAGGCGATTCCGGAGGTGACGGTGATGAAGGTGCCGGCGCCGCGCCGGACCAGGTGGGGGGTGAAGGCGTCGATGACCCGGACGGTGCCGAGCAGGTTGGTGTCGATCGTCGTCTCCGCCGCCTCGAAGTGCGCGGGGTCGCGCAGGTCCTCCAGGAGCATGACCCCCGACATGGTCACCACGGTGTCCAGCTCGGGGTAACGGGCGAGCACGGCATCGCGAGCGGCTGCGACGGAGGCGCTGTCCGTGACGTCGATACCGAACGTGCCGAACCCTTCCCCGGCGAGTTCCGAGAGTGCCTCCGGGCTACGGCCTCCGACGGCCACGGTGCTGCCCGCCGCGGCGAACCGGCGGGCCAGCTCCCGCCCGATGCCCGAGGTTCCGCCGACGATGAGAACGGTGCGGTTGGAGAGATCCACGGGATCTTCCCTTCAGTTCAGGGCGCCGACGGCGTTCGAGCCCGACGCGGACAGCGATGTTCTCCGTCTCTTTCGAACTCTTTCGAACTCTTTCGAAACGGTGTCACCACAGCCTCGACGGCATTCGCCGGGTGGGGCAGGGCCCCCGTCTTCCCTGGTCCTGACAGGGCCCCCACTGGGACACGCGCACCGCATTACGGTGTCGGTATGAAGGACGAGGAATCCGGCAACCGGCTCGGCAGCTACCTTCGTGCCCGGCGTGAGCTGGTCTCCCCGGCGCAGGCAGGACTCCCGCCCGGCGGCAACCGCCGCGTGCCCGGCCTGCGCCGTGAGGAAGTCGCCCTGCTCGCCGGCATCAGTCCCGACTACTACCTGCGCCTGGAACGGGGCCGTGACAAGAACCCCTCGCCCCAGGTGCTCGCATCACTCGCGCGCGTCCTGGAGCTCGACGACATCGAACGGACGTATCTGCTCGGCCTCGCGGCGGCACGCCCGAGGGCACCACACCGCAAGCGGCCCGAGCACGTACCGGCGCGGGTGCACGAGCTGCTCGCCCATCTTCAGATCCCCGCGTTCGTCGAAGGGCGCGCGTTCGACGTCCTGGCCTCCAACCCCATGGCCGTCGCGCTCTCCCCCCGGCTGCGGCCCGGCCACAACCGGCTGCGTTCGCTCCTCCTCGATCCCGAGGAACAAGCCTTCCACCGGGACTGGACGAAGGCCACCGCCGATTTCGTCGCCGCCCTTCGCACCACCATCGGGGACGACACCGACAACCCCCGGTTCGTCGAACTCGTCGGCGAACTCGCCCTGTCCAGCCAGCGGTTCCGCACCCTGTGGGCCCGCCACGACGTCCGCCGTCTCGCCGGCGGCACGACCACGGTCCACCACCCCGTCGTCGGTGAACTACGCCTCCACCGGGACAAACTCCCCGTCGACGACGTCATCCTCGTCGTCTACTACCCCGACAAGAACAGCGACAGCGACGAGAAACTGCGGCTCCTCGCCGCGCTCTCACCCATCGAGTCCACCGAGCCCGCCGAGTCCACCGGCACAGCACACGACAGCCCGGCGGACATCCCGCACCCGAAGACACCTTGACGAACAGGACGTACGCCGGCCGAGAACAGCTCCTGCACCGCCGAACGGGGAGGAGGCCCGAATCAGATCACGCGGAAGAGGTCGGCGGCCGCGTGGACGTCGGTGAAGTCCTCGATGGAGCGCAGGTTGTCGCACAGGGCGTCCAGGACCGAGTCGGCTTCGGCGACGCGCGGGGCGCCGATGGCCACGCCGAAGACGCGGAAGCCGAGCCGGTGCTTGGCCTCGTTCCAGTCGCGCATCCATGTCCCGGTGACGCCGCAGTCGTCGTCGGTGAGCATCACGATGTCGCCGCGCATGCGGGTGGTGTCGTTGAACTCCGCCTCCAGCAGTTCGCCGGCCGCCGACAACGGCCGCTGGTAGCTCGTGCCGCCGCCGAGGAAGGTCTCCGCGAAGTCGAGGACCTGCGTGATGTCGGCCGATCGGTCGGCCGGGAAGCGGAAGACCTGGAGTTTGTCGGCGGCGGAGAACAGGATGCCGACGAAGTCGCGCCCCGCGTGACGGGCCTGGTCGAGGAGCGCCAGGGCACATGCCTTGGCCCACGCCTCCCGGGTGACTCCGCCGGGCCCCGCTTCGTACATGGAGTGCGAGGTGTCGACGCACGCGATGACGGCGCCCTGGCCGGTGCTCTGCTCGCCCTGGCTGTCGTAGAGCATCAGCTCCCCGGCGGCGTAGCGCGCGGCGAACACCGCGCGCAGGGCGGGCAGTCCGAGGTTGGCCAACTCGGAGGGGATGACGCGGGAGAGGTCGTTGCCGAGGGTGACGCCGACCAGTTCTCCGGTGGCGTTCTCGACCTTGCGGGCGCGCTCGCCGTCGGCCATCTGCCGGAAACGGCCGATCAGTTCGGCCCACTGTGCGAGCCGGCCGGTGCGCAGCCGCTCGGCGAGCCGGGCCCGCTGGTCGAACGGCATCCGCTCCAGCTCGCCGGGACCGACTCCCCATGCCCGCATCAGCGCGCCCTCCTCCCGCGCGGCCCCGGCGGCCTTCGCCACCGCGTTCCGCGCGGCGGCGCGGATACCGGGGGCCACCGCCGTGCGGGCCTGCGCGGCGGTCCGGGAGGACTGCCGCGCGGCGGCCTCGGCGGCGCCGGCGGCCTCGATCGCCTGGTGTACGGCGTCGTCGGCGAGGGACGGCACGGTGCCGTCCTCGTCGGCCTCGTCGGCGGCCTCCTGGAGCGCCTCGCCCACGGCGGTCGCCGCGTCTTCGGCGGCCCGCTGGGCGTTCTTCACCTGCTCGGCCTGTTCCTGGGCATCCCGGGAGTGCTCCAGCATCCGGCGCAGCGCGGCGGCCTGGGCGAGTACGGCCATGGCTGCGGCGTACGGGTCGCCGGCCGTCTCCCGGTGCAGCTCGGCGAATTCCGGTGAGTCCAGGAGCGAGGTGATGATCTGGTGGTTGACCAGTCGGGAGGGGTCCATCTCCGCGGGCTCACGCAGCCGCGGTCCGACCTTGTAGGCGGCCAGGAACACGTCGGTCAGGACGTCGGTGGTGTGGTCGTAGCGCTGGTTCAACTCCTCGGCCAGGTCGCGCAGTCCGGCCGACTGCCCATAGGTGTCCTGCCAGGTGAGCCGGTCGAACCGGTCCGCGACCACGGCCGTGGTGTGCTGCTCGGACGCGGCGGTGGATCCGCCCAGCCACCTCCCGGCCCGGCTCGTCAGTTCGTCGAGCCTGCCCCGTGTCTCGTCCATGGGTCCTGATCTCCCGGTGTTCAGAGCTGGGCCTGCACCATGCTCGCGTCCACGCCGAGGGCCTCGGTGAGAACGCGGGCGCGGACGGCGCGCTGCCGGCCAGTGACCCGGTCGATGGCGGCGGTGGAGCGGCCGGCGCCCGCCGCCTCCTCGCGGAGCTTCTCCAGCCGCTTCCCCGCCATGGCCAGCTGGTTGTGGGCCTTCTTGATGACCCACTCGCTGAGCGCCTCGCGGGACTGCCCTGCCATGGCGTCGAGTTGGGCCTCCAGCTCGTCGATGGTGTCGGCCAGGTCGAGTGCCTCCTTGGCGTCGGGGTTGACCAGGTGCAGCACCTCGCGCTCGACGGTCGGGCGTTCGGCGGGGGAGTCCCACAGCACGTGGGTCAGCACCGACAGGTCGGTCTCGGCGACCGTCGGGCGGCCGTCGAGGTAGGCGGACGCCTGGAGCAGGCCCACCGCCTGCCGCCAGCGGCGGTCGGAGGCGAC
This sequence comes from Streptomyces colwelliae, assembly GCF_048158785.1. Classification (NCBI taxonomy): domain Bacteria; kingdom Bacillati; phylum Actinomycetota; class Actinomycetes; order Kitasatosporales; family Streptomycetaceae; genus Streptomyces; species Streptomyces colwelliae. The sequence continues at coordinate 4,766 of NZ_JBLTJC010000221.1, forward strand.
GAGTTCCCTGCGGCGCAGGGCGGCCCGCAGGGTGCACACCGCGTCCACGATCACGTCGGGGACGTCCACGGCCGGGACGGTCTCGGTCACGGCGTGCTGCAACGCGGCCAGCTCGACCGTGGTCCGGGTCGGGGCCGCCGGGCGGCTGACGGCGGAGCGGACCAGCGCGGCGAAATTGGAGGGGTCTTCCAGGTACCCGACCTCGATCCGCACCAGCAGGCGGTCGTAGATCGCGGCCGTGTCGTCCCCGCTGGGCAGTTCGTTGCTCGCCGTGATGGCCCCGATCAGGGGGCAGTTGATCGGCTCGCCGCCGCTCTCGGGGTGGTAGATCCGCTCGTTGAGAAAGCCCAGCGTCTCGTTCAGCGCTGCCGTGGAGCACTTGAAGATCTCGTCGATGAACGCGATGTGCGCGGTCGTGGCGCGGCCTTCGTACACCTGGCGGTACTCGCCCCGGGCCAGCGCCGCGACGTCGATGGGGCCGAACATCCTCGTCGGCGCGGTGAACTTCGAGAGCAGGATCTCCCAGTAGGACGCCCCCTCGAACCTGCCCGTGAGCTCGCGGGCCAGCTCGGACTTCGCCGTTCCGGGCGGGCCGAGCAGCAGCGAGTGCTGTCCGGCCAGCAGCGTCACCACCAGCGTCCGCACCACGTCGGCCCGCTCGTAGAAGCGGTCCGACAACTCGTCGCTGATCGCCCGCAGTCTCGTGGCCGTGTCCTGCGCGCCCAGCCCGCCCATGGTCAACTCCTAGCCTGCGATGCCCTGTTGGGCTGCCGAGACGGCCCTTCCTGCGAGGCTACGACGAGACGAGGTGCGAGGCAGCTGAGGCACCGCGGTCGACGGAGCTGTCACCAGGCCCACATGTGCCGGGGAGTCGTGCGGCCGTCGACTCGCCCGCCTTGTCCGCGACCCCGACGTCCTGGGGCTTGTTTGTCGGCCGGGGCGGCGGGCCCTCGCGGTGGTCAGCCGAGGGTGTTCCAGAACGCGCAGTGGTGGCGGGCCTCCGCCGTGCGGGTGGGGGCGATGTGGTCCGGTGCCAGGGAGAGGACGGTGCGCCGGGGCCAGTGCGGCGACGACGGGCCGTTCGGGTCGGTGGTGCGGGCAAATTGGGTCCAGTAGTCGAGCATGGTGTCGGCCAGCCGGTGCTGTGCCGCGGTCAGGTCGCGGGGGCGGCCGCCCAGGTCGAACAGGTAGGGCAGTTCGCTCGCGTGCGGTGCGCCGAGTGGGAACGGCGGGGTGCCGGAGGTGAGCTGTGGGGCGTGTTCGTCGGCGAACTCGTAGCGCCAGGTGGGGACTTGGGCGGCGAGCAGGGCGTCGGTGCGCGCCGTCGGGCAGGCGAAGTTCGCGTCGCCGATGACCGCGCCGAACACCGGGCCTCCGTCGGTCGTCGGGTGTACCGGGTACTCGCGGACGATCGCCTCGGCCTGCCCCGGGGAGGGGAAGAAGGCGGACACGACGTCGGGCCAGGTGTCGGCGGTGACGGGGTTGCCGGCCTGGATGATCCCGGCGGCCCAGCCGTTGCCCTCGTCGTGGTTGTTGCCGATGAGTACGGGGACGTGGTGGAAGCGGCCGGCGGTGATCGCCGCCGCGGGGTCGGTGGGCAGCAACGGGGTGGCGTAGGCGGGCTGTTGGTCGGTTTCCTGGGCCGCGAGCAGGCGCGGGACGCTCACGCGTCGTAGGCAGGACAGGACGTCGTGGGCGGAGCGGCAGCCGACCTTCGCCGCAAGGTCCGTGCCCGTGGCGCGCGCCGTGGACAGGGGGACGGAGGACGGGGCGAAGGGCCGGTCGGGGCGGCCTGTGCACGGGCCGCTCTCGATGATCGCCCGGTCGAAGAGGCCCGCGGCGGCGGGTGCGGCGAGCTGGGCGCAGACGCTGTAGCCGCCGGCGGACTCACCGGCCAGCGTCACGTTGTGAGCGTCGCCGCCGAAGGCGCCGATCTCGGTGCGGACCCAGCGCAGTGCCGCCTGCTGGTCGGCCAGGCCGAAGGTGCCGGAGCCGGGCAGCCCGCCGTGGGCGAGGAAACCGAGGGCTCCGAGGCGGTAGTTGACAGTGACGACCACGACATCGCCCCGGGTGGCCATGCGGTGGGCGTCGTAGGAACTGCCCGCTCCGGTGGTGAAGCCGCCGCCGTGCAGCCACACGACCACCGGCCGGGGGCGCGCGGGTCCCGCGTCGTCGGGCGTGGTGACGTTCAGGTGGAGACAGTCCTCGTCGGTGCTGCCGCCCGGCACCTCGCCGGCCGGCTGCGGGCAGGCGCTCGCGGGCCGGGTCGCGTCCCGTACCCCGGGCCAGTGGGCCGCGGGGTGGGGCGGTGCCCAGCGCAGCCCGCCGACCGGGGGCGCCGCGTACGGGATGCCCTCGAAGGTGCGGTAACCGTCGTGGGCGGCACCCCGCACCAGGCCGTCGTGGACACGAACCGTGGTGGCAGCGGGCTGAGTTGGTGGCGCTGCGGACCAGGCCGTCGCGAGGACGGCGGTCAGGGCGCAGCCCAGGGTGGTCAGGACGCGGTGCTTGCTCATGGTCTCCCCGTTCGGTCGGCTGGGTCAGCTGCCGCCCATGCCGCCCTGCGCGGCGATCATGGTCATCGGCAGCGTGCGTACGGCTTTCTCCAGGCCCGGCGCGAGGGCGGCCAGCGACCCCGTGCAGGCGTCGATACGGGCCCGGAAGGTCTTGTGGTCCCGCCGTGGGACGACCGAGCGGATGCCGCCCGCCGCGGCCAGTGCCAGCAGCGCGGCGTCGGCGGCGGGGAGTTCCTGGACGGGGCGGTCTCCGTGCAGCGCCTCGGACACCCGGGCCCGGAGTACGGCGGGCACGGCGCGGTCCGTCACGGTCAGCCGCCGGGTGGCGAAGGGGATGCGGGGCGCCTTCACGGTGAGTACTCCCGTCGCGGCGAGCCGGTCCTCCACCTGGGTCAGGGTCCGCTTGCGGTGGCGGCGTACGAGGTGCTTCCAGCCGTGCCCGGCGGCGGCGTCGCGCAGTACGCCGTCCAGGACCGGGTCACCGGTCGGCCGGGGATCGGACACGGTGACCCTGCCGCCGCCGTCCTCCGCCAGCCGGCCGCGCGACGCCAGGTCGATCAGGGCGGCGGCCCGGACCAGCAGCTGAGTGCGGCGACGGTCGTAGGGGCCCTCGGCCGCGTCGTCGTAGGCGAGCAGATACATGAGGCAGGCCAGGTCATCGTTCACACCTCGACGCTATGGCCGGGCGCCCCGGCCCCGGATCGGCCACGCGGACGGAACGGCACTGGGAACGCGGGAGGACCGCGGCCCGGTCTCCTCCTTGAGGAGGAGGCGGCGTTTGTCAGGGGCGGCGTGGCTGCACGAGGCCGTGGTCGTAGGCGGCGACGACGGCCTGGACGCGGTCGCGCAGGCCCAGTTTGCGCAGTACCGCGGTGACATGGTTCTTGACGGTGGCCTCAGACAGGCGCAGCCGCTCGGCGATCTCCGCGTTCGACAGCGCCTGCCCGATCAGGGTGAGCACCTCCCGCTCGCGGCCGGAGAGATCCCGCAGGGAGGGCGGGGGTGTTGAGTCGGGCGTGGTGCGCAGGAACCGGTCGAGGACGCGGCCCAGTACGGCCGGTGCCAGCAGCGCGTCCCCGCGCGCGGTGAGGCGGATCGCGTCGACGAGTTCGGTGGGGCGCATGTCCTTGAGCAGGAAACCGCTCGCCCCCGCCCGCAGCGCGGCGAGCACGTGCGCGTCCAGGTCCCACGTGGTCAGCACGAGCACCCGGGCCGCACTGCCCGACTCCGCGATCCGCCGGGTCGCCTCGATGCCGTCCACGACCGGCATGCGTACGTCCATCAGCACCACGTCGGGCGCCAGTTCCCGCGTCAGCCGCACCGCCTCCCGGCCGTCGGACGCCTCACCGACCACCTCCAGGTCGTCCCGGGCGTCGATGATCATGCGGAATCCGGTACGGACCAGTTCCTGGTCGTCGGCCACCACCACCCGCAGCGTCATGACACGCGCTCCAGCGGCACACACGGCGTCATGACATACGCCCCACCGGCAGCCGCGCCGCCACCTCGAACCCGCCCCCGGACAGCGGACCGGCGCGCAGGCTGCCACCCACGAGCCGTGCGCGCTCCCTCATCCCCACCAGACCTCGTCCCGCCACCGCTCCCGCCGTGTCCGAACGGCCTTGTGACGTACGCCCGTTGTCGACCACCGAGATCTCCACGCACTCCCCTTCGACGCTCACGCACACGCCCACCTCGTCGGCGCCGACCGCGTGGCGCAGCGTGTTGGTGAGAGCCTCCTGGACGATCCGGTACGCCGCCAGGTCCACCACGGCCGGCAGCCCGTCGAAGGCGCCCTCGCGGTGCACGCTCACGGTCATCCCGGTAGCTCGCACGGGGTCCGCCAACTCGTCCAGGCGGGCGAGCGAGGGCCCCGGTTCCCGCTGCTCCCCGGCCTCACCGTCCCGCATGTCCCCGGGACCGAACGCCCGCAGCAGGAGCCGCAGTTCGCCGAGCGCCGAGCGGGCGCCCGTCTCGATGGCCCGCAGCGCCTGCCGGGCCTGGTCGGGGCGTTCCGCGAACACGTCGTCCGCGGCACCCGCCTGGATGACCATCACGGACAGCGTGTGCGCCACCACGTCGTGCACCTCGCGCGCGATCCGCGCCCGCTCCTCGACCACGGCCCGGCGCGTCTCCGCCGCTGCCCGTGCCCGCTGCGCCCGGCGCCACTGCCCCGCGGTCCACGCGAGGACCACCGCCAGCAGATAGACCGTCACCCCCGCCGGGCCACCACCCGCCCCGAACGCCAGCGGCACCGGCAGGCACATCGCCGCGAGCGCCCACACCGACGCCCGCCGCGGCCCGGTGGCCGACAGTACGCACAACGCGACCTGCGCCGCGAGCAGCGCCCCCGTCAAGGACACCTCGGGCAGCAGCGTCCACACCGCGATCCCCGTCGCCGCGTTCACGGCCAGTACGGCGACTGGGGCCCGCACCTGCCACCTCAGGGCGCAGACCTGCACGAGAACCAGGGCCACTGCCACGGGCAGTCGCCAACCGCGCCCCGCGCCGGCGACGAGTACCGCGGTACCGGGTACGGCGAGCACCAGACCGGCCGACCCCCACCACAGCGCCCGCACCGCCCGCGACGACAACTCGCTCCGCGCCTGGCCGGCGGACACGTCACCCGGCTGTCTGCTGCTGCGGTCCACGCCCCGACCCTATCCAGCGACCGGGCCGTCCTTCGCGTCGAGCGGGCCCGCGGCTCCGCCGGCCTCCAAGTCCGACCGCTACCTCAGCGGCTTCGCCGTCGCCCCAAAAACACCGACCACCGGCCACGTCTGCCTCGCGGTCAACGGCTCCCCTCGCCGGCGTCGTCTATCGCTATCGCTATCGCTATCGCTATCGCTATCGCGCGAGGCTGTACGACCTGGCAGCGCGTCGGCAACCTCCCGGCCGTCGCCGTACTCCAGCTGAGGCTCTGCCCGGACGGCAGCACCCTCCGGGTTGCCGGGGTCACCCCTGGGTCGTGTAGGGCACCACACTCACGTGCAGAGTGAAAGCGGCGCGCGCCGCACCCGCCACCACATCCGGCGACTCCAGGCCGGCCCCGCCCCCAAGTTGTCCCGTCGCCGCCGAGTCGCCCTCCATGTGCTCCTGCAACAGCACTCTTCCGGCCGACGATCGCTTCCCGAACTCGGCCACCTGCCGACCACGCAGAGCAGCCCTCCGAGCCGACGGCGTGCCCATAGCGTGCCCTCAAGACCGGTAAACCACGGTCAAAAGCGGTGCGATACCGCGCCCGTGCGCACTGCACGAGAACACATATGCCCAGGTCGGAAATTGTCCGGCACGGCGAGCGCCGCCGCTTCCCAAGCCGAGAGTGCAAGTTCGATTCTCGTCACCCGCTCCATGTGAAACCCCCAGGTCGATGACCCGGGGGTTCTTTGTTGTCTGGACCAGCGGGCGGAGCGCACACCACAAGCGCACCACAAGGGCGCTGGATGGGCAGTGACGTCCGTTGCAACTCCTGGAGGTGTGGTGGCGGTTGTGTGCGGGTGCGTGATGGGACGGTCCCCGGGCGCTGGATTCCGCCTGTGTGCCGGAGCCCTCCGGGACTAGGGTGACTCCTCAGTGATCGACGGGGGGCGACGGTGAACTGGGCCGCAGCGGCAGCTCTGACCAATTTCCAGCGGGACCTGATCATCGCCCTCGCGGGCGGGCTCGTCGGTGTGCTCGGCACGATGGCGATCGAGTACGTGAAGACCCGCCGCGAACCGACCAAGCGGCTCTCCTACGACGCCGAGACGCGGACGGCCATCGTCTCCGCCGACGACCAAGTGCGGCCCCGACTTGGGCTCACCTACGACGGCAGGTACGTCGAGAACCTCAGCTCCGTCGCGTTCACCGTGGAGAACACTGGGAACCGCGTTGTCCAGCAGCAGCAATTACGGTTCCGGTTCGCCGACGGCAGCGAGGTCCTCGACGCCGCCGCGACCTCCACCCACGAGGCCGAGTGGGGTGTGCAGCGACGTCCGGACCTCGAACAGAGCCGCCGGGAAGCGGTCTTCGCCATCGGCCACCTGGAGCGCGGGCAGCGCGTGACCTTCCGGTTGCTCGCCTCCGGCCGTGACTCCGGCAGCTGGGAGGTCGTCCCGCACAACCCGCTGGGGGACGTCGACCTGCGCGAGCGGTCGGCCGCCCGTATGAAGGACGACCGCGAGCACATGCCCGCCTTCTTCTCGCTGTCCTTCCTGCTGTTCACCGTCCCGCCGGTGTTCTCCGCCTTCGGATTCTTCGGGGAACTGGCCGCGGCGTTCGTGAGTGCCAGCTTCATCGCCGCGATCGTCCCGCACCTCGCACCGACGGCCCGAGCTCTGCGCGACGCACTGTTCCGGCCCCATCAGCCCGGGCACACTTACACATTCAACGGTGAGGTACGCGGCACCGCCCTCACCTTCGGAGACAGCGGCACGATCAACTACACCTCCGACGAGACTGGGCCAGCCAGGCAGCCCGATCCGGCTGATCCCACCCAGGCGTGAAACACCCCGGCCCGTAACGATCCACCGATACACGGTGACCTGGCGTTCCGGGCTCTCGGTACGGACGTCACTGCCCGCCCAACCGCTCCGACCTCGGCCCCAGCGAACCCATCCGGTCACAGCACTAGCTGCCGGTGGGTTTCTCCCTATGGCGCGCGCTGCTGTCGTTGTGGTGCTTCGCACGTCCGGCGCGGACCATGTCGTCGAGTCCGGCCACCAAGTCGCGCCGCCGCTCCTCATCGGAGTGCTGATAGATCAACGCGGCCTTCTCCGACGACTGGCCGGCGCGCACCATCGTGCCCTTGAGAGTCGCGCCCTAGCGGGTCGTCACGTCGCTGCGGAGGTTGGGAAGCGAGTCGCCCTGCGCCAGGACTCCGGGGGAACTGTCTGCCGGGCATGGGCAGCACGGCGTCAACGCGGAGACCGACAGACCACGGGATGCGAGTGCAGGAACTCAATTCAGCGACGAGGCGATTCCCCCGGTCGCCGAACACGGACCTTCCTCTTTCTCTTTCCAATCCTGATATGCACTATTGGGGAGAAAGTCTCACCGAAGGCATCACCCAAGTCCACGACCCCACTTCCGGGCGCCACCCAGGTGACTCTCGTACCATTACCTTCAATCCGGCACGGAAATATCCGTCCGCCAACTTCAGTAAACTCTGGATCTAGATCGCCCGTTCGGATTTGCCGGTCACCATAGATTCCAAAGTATGACAGCTTTATGAAATCTACAGGCACATCACCCCGCCCGGTATTTGTGACTTCGAGGTGTAGGTTCCATCTTCCGTCGTCCGCTTCACACATAAATGAGACCACTCGTACGAGAGGTCCGCTTCGGCGTACGTTGTAAATACTCACCGCTAGACCGTACAAGGCCACGGCGAGAGAGGTAAGTGCAATCATTGGCACCCATTGCGGGTCAATCCGAATCACAAAGCGAAGATAGCAGCTGAGGCCCATCCAAGATGTCACCTTAGTAAAATTGCCTACCGGTAGCCGATCAGTGCCGCCAGCCGCAGTGCCCGCTCGACGAGCCCTTGAGACCTCAATGACCGATGAGCCAGCCATTCGGGGCGAATAGGCCGTTCCAGGCCAGCCCATCTGAAGCCCGACGTCGCTCCCTCTCAGGTCAACCCCACACTCAACCCCATAACATTCAAGCCCCTCAAGCCCCCCCAGACCCAGACCACGAGCTGATACGGGTTGACCATCGATTAGGCCGTCACATCAAGCCGTTTGCGCCGAAGCCACACGTGAGACGCCCTGCACGGACTGTGCCCGTCGGGTGCAGTATCAAGGTCACGCAGCTGGCATTAGCGCCATGCATCACTGTTGAGGCACTCAAGACGTACACGCCGACAGATGGTGTTGACACCGCCCAGGACTAGCAAGACAGTCACAGGGCCACCGCCGTTATCAAGAACAGCTCATGAAATCGGGGCACCTACGGAAGCATCCTCTAATGACACTCTCACAACTTAACCTTGAAGAGACACTGGCAGCAGGAGCCGCCAATGCGTTCCTCACTTCGGTTTTCATCGGGATCGTGGCCGGCCTCATCGTGAAAAGGTACGAGTTGCGACACCAGACTCGAGCAGCCTTACGCACGACGTACGCGCAACTGCTTGTGGCTCAACGACGGTCAAGGCAACTTTCGATCGAGCTAGCGCAGGCTGACAGAAATGCCACCGACTCTACCTTGGCAAAGCAAGCAAGTGCCGCTCACGACGAGTTCATCAACGTCTACCACGACCTGAACCTCGATGTATCGCGACAAATGTGGCGAGAGGTACGTGCGTTGAGGCACATCCTCGATGACATGCTGACGCTCGCGCAGGCTAGGAAGGCTGATGAGTGCGAGAAGCTCAGCGACCTGGCCCGAGCAGCGCGTCAGAATCTTGCGGGTGGATTTCGCGCACAGCTTGGGCATGCACCTCTTCAGAAGCGGAAGCCTTTGGGTAAGTATGACAAGGGCCTAGCTGATAGTGCCGGTCTGCTGACGCGTCTCAGTTTCCGTCTCATTCAGCGCCGTTCGCTGTGGTTCACACGAGACATCGAGCGCAGTACAGCCCGGAGCCCAGCCATCCATGAACGCAGGTGACCGTTCATGCACCTACCTCAGCACACTGAGCCGCGTGCATTTATTGGGTCGCCATCGGCAGCATGGCGGGGCAGGATGCCAGCGTGGTCACTCCGTTCCTGAACATCCACGGCAAGGCCGAGGACGGCCCGTACCGCTGTCCCTGTTGCGACTTCCCGACGCTCGACGAGCGTGGCAACTTCGAGATCTGTCCCGTGTGTTTCTGGGAGGACGACGGACAGGACGACCACGATGCCGACCGGGTTCGAGGCGGTCCGAACGGACCGCTGAGTCTCACAGAGGCACGTCGGAACTTCCACGCCATGGAAGCCTGTGACGAGCGGTGTACCCAGTTCGTACGCCCTCCTCTCTCCGGCGAACACCCCACTGCCTGACATCAGCAGCTGACGTCAGCCTCCCCACACCAGCACGGATCCCGGCGGCTTGAGCCGCATCCCGGTTCGCCCAACACGCACGAGCCCAAGCCGCCCGCGCTCTCTGCTGAGCGACCTCCTAAAGCGGAGATTGCGACCGCACCACAACCGCATCAGATCGAGCGGGGAACCACGGTGAAAGCAGCCGAGCCCAACGAGGCCACGGTCAGCCGTTCGCCCAGGTCAGCGCCACAACCAGCCCCAAGCACCCACAGCTTCCCAAGCCGGGAGTGCGAGTTCGATTCTCGTCACCCGCCCGCCCCATGGCAGAGGCCCAGGTCATCGGCCCGGGCCTCTTCGCTGTCCGTCGGTCGCTGTCAGGCGGCCCGCACTTGTTTTGCACACCCGGTTCCTACGCTCCCGTGGCACCGTCCGCCGAGCACAGGGAGCCCCCGTGACACTGGTCATCGCCACCGCAACGCCCTTCCACGGCCACGTTCAGCCGGTCCTCGCCGTGGCCTCCGATCTCGTCCGGCGTGGGCACGAGGTGGTCGTGCTGACGGGGAGCCGGTTCGCCGAGGATGTGGGGGCAGCCGGTGCCCTGCATGTGTCGTTGCCGGCGGACGCGGACTTCGACGACCGGCAGTTGGAGCTGTACTTCCCCGAGCGCGGTGCGCTGCCGGCCGGGCCGAGGCAGTTGGACTACGACCTGAAGCACGTCTTCGGGGATCCCACCGCTGCCCAGTACCGGGCGTTGCGGAGTCTGCTCGCCGATCGGTTCCCGGCGTCCGTCGTGGTGAGTGATCCGCTGTTCCTGGGCGCCACCGCACTCGCGCTGTCCGCGCCCCCCGGCAGCCGGCCGGCCACCGTCAGCCTCGGCATCACCATGCCGACCCTGCTCAGCGAGGACGCGCCGCCCATCGGGCTCGGCATGCCGCCCCTGGTCGGAGAGGGCGCGAAGAAACGGCATCGGGATATGAACGACCAGGTCAGGGAGGTCTTCTCGGACGCGCAGCGGCACGTCGAGGACAACTTCGGGGAGAGCGGCACCGAACTGCCGGGCTTCCTGCTGGACTGCCTGGTGACCGTGCCGGACCACTATCTCCAGCTGACCGTCCCGGGGTTCGAGTATCCGCGCGGCGACCTGCCGCCGTCGTTCCGGTTCGTCGGGCCGCTGCCCGCCGCGCCGCCGAGCGGATCGCGGCCGCTTCCCGACTGGTGGGCCGAGGTGGAGGACGCGGACCGTCCCGTCGTCGTGGTCACCCAGGGGTCCTTCGACAACCGCGATCTCGGACGGCTGGTGCGGCCCACGATCGACGCCCTGGCCGGAGAGGACGTCCTGGTGGTCGCCGTGACGGGCCGCGCGGACGGCCCGGACCGGATCCGGGCGGCGGGACCCGTTCCCGCGAACGCGCGCGTCGCCGGCTACGTCCCCTTCGACGCCGTCCTCCCCCACGCCTCGGTCCTGGTCACGAACGGCGGCTACGGCGGGGTCCACCAGGCCCTGCGGTACGGCGTCCCGCTCGTCGTGGGCGGGGACGGTGAGGACAAGCCGGAGGTGGCGGCCCGGGTGGAGTGGAGCGGGGCCGGGCTCGACCTGCGGACCGGGCGGCCGTCACCCACGGCCGTGCGGGACGCCGTACGAAAGGTGCTGGCCGAACCCGGATTCCGGAAGCGGGCGGCCGGGTTGCGGGAGGAGTTCGGGCGCCATGACGCGCTCAGGGCGATCGCGGAGGTGGTGGCGGAAGCGACCGCTGCGGCCGGGCCCGCCTGAGCCCTGCCGCGGGCTCGACCGGAACCCCTCGCCCTGCCACGCCTGAAATGTCCGGCCCCGTGAGTGCCGTCCCCGCCGCTGCCTAGCATGAGGGCCCGGTAGGCGGGGGCGGGGGGATGCGATGACACCGGTGCCGTTACGGTTCACGGTTCTCGGGGACGTACGGGTCTGGCGGGACGAGGTCGAGGTGGATCCGGGGCCGCCGCTGCGGCGCACGCTCCTCGCCCTCCTGCTGGCGCGGTCCGGTTCACCGGTGCCGTTGCCGGACATCGTCGACTCGCTCTGGGCGGCGGACCGGCAGCCCGCACGCGCGGTCAACATGGTGCACCGCCATGTCGGCGCGCTACGGCGGCTGTTGGAGCCGGGGCTGCCCAACCGGGCTGCGGGCTCACTGCTGTTGCGGGGCGGGGGCGGCTATCGGCTGCTGGCGCCGGTCGACTCGGTGGATCTGCTGCTGTTCCGTCAGCAGGCGGCTGGAGCAAGGAAGTTGGTCGAACAGCACGACACCGGGCGGGCCGTGGAGGAGTTCGCGGACGCGCTCGCGCTTCGTTACGGCCCGACCGCCGGTTGCCCCGCCGAGGCGCCCACGCATCCCGTCTTCACCGAGCTGGACCGCGAGTACGACGCCGTGGTCCGCGAGGCGGCGGCCGTGGCCCTCGGCTGCGGCGCGGCGGCCCGTGTCCTGCCCGCCCTCACCGAGACCGCGACACGGCACCCGCTCGACGAGGGGCTCCAGTCCCTGCTCGTCCGAGCCCTCACGCAGACCGGCCGACGGGCGGAGGCACTGGAGGTCTTCCGCTCGACGGCGACCCGGCTCGCGGAGGAGTTGGGCGTCGATCCGGGACCGGAACTGGCCGCCGCCGGACGGGGGGCGACCGGGGAACCGGAGGCCGCGAGAGCGCGGAACGGGGCCGGGGCTGACGCGACGGGTGCAGGGCGCCGCATGGGGGCGGACCCGGCGGGAGCGGGGCGCCGCACGGGAGCGGACCCGGCGAGAGCTGAAGGCCGTATTGCTGAAGCCGGTACTGCTGAAGGCCGTACCACTCAAGGCCGTACCACTCAAGTCCGTACCGCTGAAGGCCGTACTACGGAATCCGGCACCGCTCCGCACTGGACCTCGGTGCGATGGTCGCGGGCGCGAAGTACCGCGGCGAGTTCTCCGTACGCCATGAAGGTCGTGGTCTCCTCGATGTCCGTCTGCGCCCGCACTCCGACCAAGGGGCCCTGCACGCGGTCGAGTTGGCGGCCGAGCACTTCCGGCGCCGGGCGGCCGCCGCCGCCGATCGGGTCGCCGAACGCTTCGGCAGGGCCGACCTGGTGTTCAACAACGCCGGTGTCCAACTC
>NZ_JBLTJC010000222.1:0-17290 GCF_048158785.1 Streptomyces colwelliae
CCGAGGCCTTTGCGCCCCCTGTCCCCTGTCCCCTGCGCCCCGCCCTCACCCCTACCGATTCACGGAGGTCCCTCATGGAGGACTACGCACTCGAGGCCGTCGAGCGGCTCACCACCCGTCCCGCCGAGCCCTACGACACCCTGTCCGTCGCCCCGATCACCCCGCTGCTGGGCGCGGAGGTCACCGGCCTCGACCTGTCCCGGGAGCTGACGCCCCAGCAGGAGAAGGAACTCAAGCACGCGTTCCAGACCCACCACGTCCTCGTCTTCCGCGACCAGGACATCACCCCCGAGGAACACAAGCGGTTCGCGGGCGTCTTCGGGGAGCTGCACCCGGTGGCCCTCGCGCCCGAGGGATCCGACCCGTACATCCTGGAGATCAAGGCGACCAAGGAGTCCAAGGCCGTGGCCGGCAACGGCTGGCACGCCGACGGCACCGCCGACGCCGAACCCTCCCTCGGCTCGCTGCTGTACATCACCACGATCCCCGAGGGCGGCAGCGGCGGCGACACCGTCTTCGCCAACATGCACCTCGCCTACGAACTGCTCTCACCGGCGATGCGGACCTTCCTCGAAAGCCTCACCGCCGTACACGACGGATCCCTGCCCTGGACCGCCGCCGGACAGACCCCGCCGCCCGAGTACGAGGTGCCGCGCACCGAACAACCGGTCGTCGCCCGGCACCCGGAGACCGACCGCAGGCTCCTCTTCGTCAACGCCCCCTACACCTCGCACATCCCCCAGCTGTCCCGCACCGAGAGCGACGCGTTGCTCGAGATGCTGTACGCGCACATAGCCCGCACCCCGCTGCTGCACTGCCGGGTCCGCTGGCAGGAGCGCACCCTCGTCCTCTGGGACAACCGCAGCGTCCAGCACCACGCCGTCTGGGACTACTTCCCGCACACCCGCGAGGGCCGCCGGGTCGCCGTCAACGGCAGCCGCCTACAGGCCTGACCCGGTTCCCCCGACGGAAGCGAAGGCGCCCCATGTCCACGACCGCCGCCCCCGAGACGTTCCTCGCCGCGCTACGGAATCCCACGCCCGAACCTCCCCCGGAGGCGCGGCCGGCGTGGCTGTGGGCCGTCGCCACCACCCTCCACGAGCAGTTGCCGAAGGACACGCGGGAGGTATGGGCGACCCGGCTGCACGGCGTGCTGGGCGAAGGCCCGGACACGAGCACCCTTCGCACCGTCCACACCTGGCACGCCGACACGATCCTGCCGCTCCTCTCCGAGACGGCGCACGACGGGGACTCCACGGTGTTCGCGACTCTGACCGACCTGCACCATGAAGCCGCACAGGGGAGGACAGCGGACCAGGACACCTGGAGGACGGCGCTCACCCCGGTGCTCCTGCACCTCTACGACGCCGCGTACGACCGGACGAGCGCGTACACCGAGGCCCACACGGGCGCTCGCGACTACGCGCTGGCCAACGGTTTCTCCGCGACCGAGGCCGACGGATACGGCCACGAGTATGCACGGCTGAGCAGCGACGCGAACGCGCGGGCCTGCGCCGAGGCCCACGCGGAGGCGGTCGGCCGGGCACTGGCAGAGGCGTACGCGACCGACGGGTGCGAGGCGTACGCCGACACGTGTCCGGACGCCCAACTCCGGGCCGCCGTACGGGCCACGACGGAACTGACGGAACTGACGGAACCGGGCGACCCGGTCCCCGCCACGCGCCTGGCCGAGGGACTCCTCGCGGCCCTGAGGGCACACGGTGCCGACCGGAAGCCCGCGAGGTCCCTCGCCTGACGCGCACGACGTCCCACTGTCATCACCCTCCCCGCCGGAGAGGGAACCGGCGACGGATCAGTCCGTCGGCTTCCCGTGCAGAACCTCCAACGCGGTGACGGCCACGTGCAGTTGGGTGCGTTCGGCGCCGGCCTCCAGGTCGGCGCCGAGGAGGCGTTCGATGGTGTGCAGACGCTGGTAGAAGGCCTGTCGGGAGAGCCCTACGCGCTTGGCCGCGATCGACTTGTTGCCGGCGGCGTCGAGGTATTCGCGCAGGGTGCTGAGCAGGTCGCTGCCGTGCCGGGCGTCGTGCTGGACCAGACGCCCGAGCCGATGTTCCACATACTTCTGGACCCGGACGTCGTCGCGCAGGGAGTAGAGCAGTTCCGGCAGGCCCACGTCGGAGGCGACGTGGAAGGGGCGGCTGCGGGAGGTGGGACCGATGGCGTCGGCGACCTCCTCGGCCTCGCGGAACGACCGCGTGACCTGGCTGAGTTCGGTGACACCCGGGCCGACCGCGACGACGGCGTCGTCCCCGAACGTGGCCCGCAGATCGAGGGCGATGCGTTCCACGACGGGCTGCCACGCACTCGCCCGGGCCAGCGCCATGAGCAGTCCGGTACGACGCCCGGACAGGTCTCCCACCAGGGCCTTGACGCCGGACGTGACGAGTCCTTCGGCGAGGTGGGCGCTCACCGTGGTGTCGCCGATCCGCGCCCCTGCGTGGTCGACGACGACTGGGAGGAGCCGATGCCCGGTCGTGGGCAGCCCCAGTGCCTCTGCCCGCAACCGCGCCTCGGTCCGACTGCGATACCGCCAGTGCAACAGATCGAGCAGAACGGAACTGTGCGCCCGCCGATCCCACTCCGGGGCACCAGTGAGCCGGGCCAACGTGAGGGCGGTGGCGGCCTGTTCGAGGATCATCGTGTGTTCGGGACCGAACGGCGGTCCGCCCGTGAGGGGCAGCATGACCAGTCGCCCCCACCGGCTGCTCCGCTCCTCGACCGGCGCGACGAGCCACCCCTCGGGCCCGCTGGCCGCCGCCCGGTCCGGCGTCCCGGCGGCGCGCGAACGACGCGGCCAGGCATCCAGGACCTGTCCGTCCGCGCGCCCGGCCACGGCCCAGCTCACCGCGTGGTGGATCAGGTTCTCCAACACGACCGGACACCCCGAGAGGTCCGAGGCGGTCTGCACGAACTCCTCGGGCTCGGCGCCACGCAGAGTGAGCGACGTGAACAGTTCGTGCACATGCTGGGCGCGGCGCAGCAACTCGCCCTGCGCGTCCAGGATCAGCGCGTGCACGGTCTGGGTCACCTCGATGAACCGCACCCCGCGCGCCAGCACGATCAGCGGCAGATCCCGCTCACTGCACGCCGTGACGAGATCCGGGGGTGCCTGCTGATACCGGCGCCCCAGCTCCACGACCAGCCCCGCCACCCCGACGTCCGCCAACTGGTCGACGTAGCCGCGCAGTTGTGTCGGATCCGACGGATGCGGCATGCCCGTGGTGAGGACCAGCTCCCCACCCTCCAGGAACGAGGCGGGATCGAGAAGCTCGGTGACATGGACCCACCGGACCGTTCGCCCCAACTGCCCCTCTCCGGCGGCGACCCGGGGCAGCCCGGCCGCGATGACGGGAAGTCGCAGCACGTCAGCGACCGTGAGAAACGGCATGGGCGGGGGTTCCTCCGGAGGTGTAGCGGTGTGGTTCCGGAACACTCTGGGGGGTGGGGCGAGGACTGTGCAAGCTCCTCAGAGGGTGCGCCTGTTCGCCGTAGGTTACCTGTTGCGTTGGCGGGTGCGGGTTCGTTGTGGCTGGTCGCGCAGTTCCCCGCGCCCCTGCGGGGCTAAGGTCGGCGTGCGATTAGATCCGCAACCGTAGCGATCGGAGACGTCCGCGAACGCCCACCCGCCTCATGACGATCCGCCAGCCGATAAGCCACGTAAAGTCCCCGCACCCCGATCCACCGCAACGGCTCCGGCTCCCACGCACCAGGCCGATGCCCGGTCCACGGCAATCGAGTCAACCGGGACTCACGCCCCAACACCAGGTCGGTCAAGGTACGGCCGGCCAGATTCGTAGAAGTCACCCCGTGCCCCACATACCCCCCGGCCCAGCCGAGCCCGGACACCCGGTCGAGCCCCACCGTCGCCGACCAGTCACGAGGCACCGCAAGGACCCCGCACCACGCATGGTCGACCCGCGCGCCTGCGGTCTGCGGCAGCACCTTGTACAGGGTCTCGGTCAGCTCGCCGATCGTGCGGTCGGCCACCCGCCCGTCGGAGTCGGTCCGCGACCCGAACCGGTACGGCACCCCCCGCCCCCCGATCGCGATCCGGTCGTCCGGCGTGCGCTGGGCGTACAGATGCCCGTGCGCGGTGTCACCCAGGGTCTCCCGCCCGGCCCAGCCGATCTCCTCCCACACGTCCGGCGCCAACGGCTCGGTGACGATCATTGAACTGTTCATCGGCAGCCAGGCCCGCCGCAGCCCCTTGAGCGACGCGGTGAACCCCTCCGTGGCCCGCAGGACGACAGGCGCGCTCACCGCACCGTGCGCGGTGACCGCCCGCCCCGGCTCGATGACGGTGACAGGGGACTTCTCGTACAGAGTCACACCGAGCCGTACGACCGTCTCGGCGAGCCCGCGCACCAGGGCCGCCGGCTGCAACCGGGCACAGTGCGGCGTCCAGGCGGCCGCCGTCATCCCCTCGATCCGAATGCGCTCCGACGCCTCCTCCGGCGTCAGCATCACCGAGTCCGTGACACCCCACTCGTGGTCGCCCTCCGTCTTGTGCCGCAGCCGGGTCGCCTGCGCCGGGGTCCGGGCCACGCGCAGGGTGCCGCCCTTGACGACGTCGGCGTCGATGCCCTCCCGTTCCGCGACGGCGATGATCTCGTCGACGGCCTCGTTCATCGCGCGCTGATAGTCGAGCACCGCGTCCCGCCCGTACTTCTTGGCGAGCCGGTCACGCGCCCCGGGCACCAGCCCCGACGCCCAGCCGCCGTTGCGCCCGGACGCGCCGAACCCGGCGAACTCGGCCTCCAGGACGGTGATCCGCAACGTCGGGTCGGCCGACTTCAAGTAGTACGCGGTCCACAATCCGGTGAGACCCGCGCCCACGATGCACACATCGGCATCGCGGTCGCCGGGCAACGCCGGTCGTGGAGTGGGGAGTTCGGTGAACCAGTGGGAGATCCGGCCGTTGACCGGGCCGGGCCGGCCGAGCGTGGTCGCGCTCACGGGGGTGTTCCTTTCGAAGCGGCGGGCGTGCGGGTGCCGGGAGGGTCAGACGCCGAGCAGGCCGGGCAGCTCGGACAGGTCCTTGATCTCCTCGTACGGCTGGAACGCGGCCGAGCCGGAGAAGCCGTACCGGTTCACCCAGATCCGCCGCATGCCCGGGTACCGCTTGGTCGGCATGATGTCGTACTCCCAGCCCTGTGCCGTGTGGATGATGTCCTCCGGGCCGCGCCCGGTGGCCTTCATCAGGTACTCGAAGGCCTGCGGCAACGGCTTGTACGCTCCCGCCTGCTCGGCGGTCAGGACGTAGTCCCACTCGACGCCCAGTTCGTCCACGGCGTACGAGATGAGGTCGTCCTCGCTGTTGGAGAGGATGGCGATGTCGTACTCGCTCTTCAACCGGCGCAGCGCGTCCGGGACTTCACGGAACGGCTTGAACTTCGTGATGGCCTCGATCAGGGCTTCGCCGTCCTCGTCCCGGTACTCCAGACCGTGCAGCAGCATGACGTTGCGCAGCGTGCCGCGGACGATCTCGCGGTAGGGGCGGTACGCGTCGACGACGCCCTGGAAACGCATCACGTACGCGTCGTGGTGGAACTGGTCGGCGTCGACGCCGAGTTGGGCGAGCCGGTCCTTGACGATCTCGTGCGTGGCGGCGCGGGTGTCGAAGTTGATGAGGGTGCGGTAGCAGTCGAAGCTGACGACCTTGCGCATGGGTGAACTCCTGGATGAGGGGAGGGTGTTCAGAAAATTCGGTGACTTCAGGGACGGCAACTTCGGTGATTTCAGGGACGGCTGGCGGCCTTGGCCAGACCCACGTCCTTCAGGGCCAGGTCCTTGGTCTCGGGGGCGAGGAAGTACGACACGACGAGTCCCGCCAGCGTGATCACCACCGCGATGCCCAGCGTGCCGCGCACGCCCAGGTCGTCGGCGGCGATGGGGAGGAGGAAGGTGGACGTGGCCGACCCGACCCGGCTCATCGCGGTCGCGATGCCGACTCCCGTGGCCCGCAAATCAGTTGGGAACAGCTCGCTCGGGTAGACGAACTGAAGCCCGCTGCCCGCCGCTTCGAAGAACTGGAACGCGGCGAACAGGGTCACCACCAGGAACGCCCAGTGCAGCGGCAGCACCGCCAGCGCGAGCAGCGAGACGGTGATGCAGGCGAAGGTGCTGATCAGCAGCGGGCGGCGGCCGATCCGGTTGACGACCACCAGGCCGAGGGCGATGCCGGCCACCGCGAGCGTGGTGATCAGCGCGCTCGCGCCGTACGTGCTCTCCACGCCGAAAGCCGACAGCATCTGCGGCTGGAAGGAGCGGACCGCGAAGGCGGGTGCGACCTGACAGATCCAGAAGACGGAACAGAAGACGACGGGGACCGTGTAGCCGCGTTTGAAGATCTCGACGAGGTTGCCGAGACCCGAGCCCCCGCGTTGTTCGCGACGCGGTTCGGTGAGGAGTTCGCCGGCGTCGATGTCGGCGCCCAGGTGTTTGCGTACGACGGCACGCGCCTCGTCCATCCGGCCGCGCGAGGCCAGCCAGCGCGGCGACTCGGGGATGCCGGCCCGGAAGACGAGGAAGACCAGCGCCGGGACCGCGCCGGAGACCAGCATCCAGCGCCAGGCGTCGTCACCGAGACCGGTCAGCGCCCAGCCCACCCAGTAGCTCACGCCGTAGCCGATCCACCAGGCCAGCACCAGGCCGGACAGGGCCGGGCCGCGCAGTCGGCGGGGGACCAGTTCGGTGGTGAGGGCGGAGGCGATGGGGTAGTCGGCGCCGATCGCGACGCCGATGAGCAGCCGCAGCACCACCAGCTGCCAGGCCTCCGCGACGAAGAACTGCAACGCCGAGAAGACCACGAACGCGGCCAGGTTGAGGACGTACATGAGATGGCGGCCGACCCGGTCGGTGATCGGCCCGAAGACCGCACCGCCGATGAACACGCCGATCAGGACGGACGCGGCGACCAGGCCGGTCCACAGGGTGTCGAGGGCGAGTGCCGGGGTGATGAGGCCGAGGGCGACGCCCATCACGCCGAGCAGATAGCCGTCGCAGAACGGGCCGCCCATGGCGACCGCCATGATCCGGCGATGGAAGGAACTGACGGGCGCGTCGTCGAGCGACGAGCCCCCTTCGGTGGTGGAGGACGAGGTCACGGACATGCTTGAGGCTCCTGGGGACGCGGGGGCTGCCGGGGGACGCGCGCCGGCAGGGGGACCGGAGCGGAGGAGGGCTTGCGTCAAGCATTCGAATGCGTACGCCGCTGTACGCCGGAGGAACCGACAGGTCACCGAGGTGGGACGAGAGGCGGTGAGGCGGTCCGGGGTTGGCCAACACCTTGGTTCAGTGCGCGGCCACCGTCAATGAACACCGTGTTCGCTTCGCCACCGGCGGGTGGACAGTGTGTTCCGCGGACGCGGTCCGGTTGACAGACCGTCCACACCGGGCGGGCCGGGCGAACACGTTGACCGTTGCCCCTCCCGGCGCACCGCCCACAGGGTGAGAGATGTCCCCCGCACCTCCTCACGTCGTGGGAGAACCGCCGTATGAGCCACCTGTCCGAGCACCTGCGCCAGGCCACACCGGTCGTCGTCGAACGCGGCGAGGGGGTGCATCTCTTCGGCACCGACGGCCGCCGCTATCTGGACTTCACCGCCGGCATCGGCGTCACCAGCACCGGGCACTGCCACCCCAAGGTGGTCGCCGCCGCGCAGGAGCAGGTCGCCACGCTGATCCACGGCCAGTACACGACGGTCATGCACCGGCCGTTGCAGCGCCTGGTCGAACGGCTGGGCGCGGTCCTGCCCGAGGGGCTCGGCAGCCTCTTCTTCGCCAACTCCGGAAGCGAGGCCGTCGAGGCCGCGCTGCGGCTCGCCCGCCAGGCCACCGGCCGCCCCAACGTCGTCGTCTGCCAGGGCGGTTTCCACGGCCGTACGGTCGCCGCCGCGTCGATGACCACCTCCGGCGCCAAGGTGCGGACCGGGTTCGGCCCGCTCATGGGCGGGGTCGTCGTCACCCCGTTCCCGCACGCGTTCTACTACGGCTGGGACGAGGAGACGGCGACCCGGTTCGCGCTGCGCGAGTTCGACCAGCTTCTCCAGACCGTCTCCGATCCCGACGACACGGCCGCGATCTTCGTCGAGCCGGTCCTCGGCGAGGGCGGCTACGTCCCCGCCAACTCCGCCTTTCTGCAAGGACTTCGGGAACGCGCGGACCGGCACGGCATCCTGCTCGTCCTCGACGAGATCCAGACCGGCGTCGGCCGCACCGGCCGCTTCTGGGGCCACGACCACTTCGATGTCCGCCCCGACATCGTCATCACGGCCAAGGGCCTGGCCAGCGGCTTCCCGCTGTCCGGCATCGCCGCCTCCGAAGAGCTGATGCGGAAGGCTCGCCCCGGTTCGCAGGGCGGCACGTACGGCGGGAACGCGGTCGCCTGCGCGGCGGCCGTCGCCACGCTCGACGTCGTCGAGGAGGAGAACCTGGTCGCCAACGCCGCCACCATGGGCGCCCGGCTGCGCGCGGGCCTCGACGAGGTCGCCGCGAAGAACCCCGCGATCGGCGATGTCCGCGGTCTCGGCCTGATGCTGGCGAGCGAGTTCGTGACGGAGGCGGGCGAGCCCGACCCCG
This sequence comes from Streptomyces colwelliae, assembly GCF_048158785.1. Classification (NCBI taxonomy): domain Bacteria; kingdom Bacillati; phylum Actinomycetota; class Actinomycetes; order Kitasatosporales; family Streptomycetaceae; genus Streptomyces; species Streptomyces colwelliae. The sequence goes on from NZ_JBLTJC010000222.1 coordinate 8,602, forward strand.
GGGCGGCAACTCGCGTGATGCGTGCGGCAGTTGACGAAGGACTGCTCCTGCTGCCCTGTGGCCCGTGGGGCAACGTGGTCCGCATGATCCCGCCGCTGATCGTCGACGCGGGCTCGATCGACGAGGGGCTGCGCGCCTGGTCGGCCGCCGTCGCGGCGGGCACGGCCGGATGACCGACGCCCGCTCCCTGGTCGACCTGCTGGCCCGGACGGTTCCGGGCCTGGAGGTCGACACGGGGGAGGGGCGGCGCGCCGCGTACGCGTACGACGCGTCCAACTACCGCGTGCCGCCCCTCGCCGTCGCCTTCCCGCGCTCCGCCGAGGACGTGTCGGCGCTCGTACGGGCCTGCCGCGACCTGCGCATCCCGCTCACCGCGCGCGGCGCGGGCACCAGCATGGCCGGCAACGCGATCGGACCCGGCGTGGTCCTCGACTTCTCACGCCACCTGAACAAGGTCATCACGCTCGACCCCGACAGCCGCACCGCCGTCGTCGAGCCCGGCGTCGTCCTCGACGACCTCCAGCGCGCCGCCGCACCGCACGGCCTGTTCTTCGGCCCCGACCCGTCGTCCCACAGCCGCTGCACGCTCGGCGGGATGATCGGGAACGACGCGTGCGGCAACCACTCGGTGCGCTACGGCCGGACGGTCGAGCACGTCGAGGAGCTGGAGATCGTCACGGCCACGGGCGTACGCGCGGTGGCCGGAGCCGGGGGACTGCGCGCGGTCGAGCCCGAGAACGCGGCCGAAATCACCGACCTGGACGCCGAGTTGACCCGGCTTGTCGACGCCAACCTCGCCGCCCTGCGCACCGAACTCGGCCGCATCCCCCGCCAGGTCTCCGGCTACCAGCTCCACCACCTCCTCCCGGAACACGGCCGGCACGCCGCCCGCGCCCTGGTCGGCACCGAGGGCACCTGCGTGATCGTCACCCGCGCGACCGTACGACTGCACCCCGTGCCCGCCGCCACCACACTGCTCGCACTCGGCTACCGGGACGTCGTGGACGCGGCCATGGACGTCCCGGCGATCCTGCGCCACCGGCCCACCGCCGTCGAGGGCATGGACGAGGCCATCGTCGCGACCCTCCGCCACCGACGCGGCCCGCACGCTGTCACCGGTCTGCCCGAGGGCGCCGCCTGGCTCTACGTCGAACTCGACGGCACCGACCAGACCGACGCCGACGCACGGGCCGCCGACGTCCTCGCCGAACTCCGCGCCGGGGAACGGATGGTGGCGGGCCGCGTCATCGACGACCCCGCCGAACGCCGCTCCCTGTGGCGCGTACGCGAGGACGGCGCCGGACTCGCCGCCCGGCTCGTCGACGGCGGCACGTCCTGGCCTGGCTGGGAGGACGCGGCCGTCGATCCGCACCAACTCGCCGACTACCTGCGGGACTTCCGCACCCTCCTCGCCAAGCACGACTTCACCGGCGTGCTCTACGGCCACTTCGGCGCGGGCTGCGTCCACGTCCGCATCGACTTCGACCCCGCGACGTCCGAGGGCGCCGCCGCCATGCGCACCTTCCTGACGGAAGCCGCCACGCTGGTCGTCGCGCACGGCGGCACCCTGTCCGGCGAACACGGCGACGGCCGCGCCCGCAGCGAACTCCTCGCCACCATGTACAGCCCGCGCATGCGCGCCGCGTTCGCCTCCTACAAGCGGGTGTACGACCCCGACGGCATCCTCAACCCGGGAGTCGTCGTGGACCCCGCGGCCGTCGACGCCGACCTCGCGCTGTACCCGATCAGCTCCCGTGCGCCGGTCAACTCCCTTGTGAGGGAAGGGGGTTTCACCTTCCCCGACGACCCGGGCGGCCTCGCCGAAGCGGCGAGCCGGTGCATAGGCGTGGGGCGTTGCCGCAGCGACACCGGCGGAGCCATGTGCCCCAGCTATCGCGCCACCCACGACGAACGGGACTCCACGCGGGGCCGCGCCCGGCTGTTGCAGGAGATGCTGCGCGACGGCCCCGGCACCGTGATCACCGACGGCGGCCGCTCGACGGAGGTACGGGACGCCCTCGACCTGTGTCTGTCCTGCAAGGCCTGCGCCGCCGACTGTCCGGTGGGCGTCGACATGGCGACGTACAAGTCGGAGTTCCTGCACCGGCATTACCGTCGCCGGCTGCGCCCGCTGAGTCACTACAGCCTGGGCTGGCTGCCGTGGTGGACGGCGCTGGCCCGCTGGTTCGCCCGCCCCGTGAACGCCGTGCTCGGCGGACCGCTGGGCCGGCTGGTCGCACGGCTCGGCGGGGTGACCACCGAGCGTGCCCTGCCGCGCTTCGCCCGACGCCGTGACCTCCCAGCACAGCTGCCCCCGCAACCGCCAACCCCGGCCGCCGTCCTCCTCGTCGACTCCTTCACCCGTGCCTTCCGCCCCGACGTCGCCGGAGCCGCCGCCCGCGTTCTGGCCGACGCCGGGGTCCCCGCGACCGTGCGCGACGGACTGTGCTGCGGGCTCACCTGGATCAGCACCGGCCAACTCGGCATCGCCCGGCGCGTGTTGACCCGCACCGTCGAACGACTCGACGCCGAGGGCTCGGGCGAGTTGCCCATCGTCGTTCCCGAACCGAGCTGCGCGGCCGCACTCCGCCACGACGCACCCGCCCTCCTCGGCACGTACACCGCACGCCGGGTCGCCGCACGCGTCCACACCTTCTCCGGCGCGCTGACCGAACTCGCCGACCCCGACTGGAAACCCGAGGCCGTCCCCGAACACGTCACACTCCAGACCCACTGCCACGAGTACGCCGTCTTCGGCGAGACCACGCAGAGCACACTGCTGCGCCGCCTCGGCGTCGGACAGGTCGACGAGGCGAACGGCTGCTGCGGTCTGGCCGGCAACTTCGGCTTCGAGGCCGAGCACTACGACACATCGATGGCTGTCGGCGCCCTCTCGCTCGCCCCGAAGCTCGCCGCGCTCGACACGAACGCCACCGTCCTTGCCGACGGCTTCAGTTGCCGTACCCAGGCGGCCCATCTGACCGGCCCGGACGGCCCGCAGGCCCGGCACCTGGCCCAACTGCTCGACCCGAACCCGCCCGGAGGCACCCGCTGATGACCACCACCACGTCTACGTCCACGTCTGCCGTCGACACCGTGTCCGTCGTCGAGACCGTCCCCAAGCAGCTGTTCATCGGCGGGAGTTGGCAGGACGCGAGCGACGGCGGCCGCTTCGCCGTCGACGACCCGGCGACCGGCGGACGGCTGTGCGAGGTCGCCGACGCCTCACCGGCCGACGGGCAACGTGCCCTCGACGCGGCGGTGGCGGCACAGGGGGCCTGGGCGGCGACCGCACCCCGCGCGCGCAGCGAGATCCTGCGCCGCGCCTACGAGATCATCCTCGAACGGCGGGAAGAACTCGCCCTGTTGATGACCCTGGAGATGGGCAAGCCCCTCGCGGAGGCACGCGGCGAGGTCGGCTACGCGGCGGAGTTCTTCCGCTGGTTCTCCGAGGAGGCCGTACGGATCGACGGCGGGTTCACCCGGACCCCCGACGGAGCCAACCGCGTCCTGGTCATGCGGCAGCCGGTGGGCCCCTGCCTCCTCATCACCCCGTGGAACTTCCCCCTTGCCATGGGCACCCGCAAGATCGGTCCCGCGATCGCGGCGGGTTGCACCATGGTCCTCAAGCCCGCCCCGCAGACTCCGCTCTCCAGCCTGGCCCTCGCCGGGATCCTCACCGAGGCAGGCCTTCCGGAGGGCGTCCTCAACGTCGTGACCACGACCGACGCCGCCGGAGTGATCGAGCCCCTGCTGCGCGGCGGAGGAGTGCGCAAACTCTCCTTCACCGGCTCAACTCAGGTCGGACGGCTGCTCCTTGCCCAGTGCGCCGACACCGTCGTCCGCACCTCCATGGAGCTGGGCGGCAACGCGCCCTTCATCGTCTTCGAGGACGCCGACCTCGACCGGGCCGTCGAGGGCGCCATGGTCGCGAAGATGCGGAACATGGGCGAGGCGTGCACCGCAGCCAACCGCTTCTTCGTGCACCGCGCGGTCGCGGACGCGTTCGCCGCGCGGCTCGCCGAGCGGATGTCCGCACTCGCCGTCGGTCCCGGCACCGAACCCGCCTCCCAGGTGGGCCCGTTGATCGACGCCGCCGGACGCGCCAAGGCCGACGGCCTCGTCCAGGACGCCGTGACACGCGGCGCCAAGGTGCTGACCGGCGGCGAAGTCCCGGACGGGCCCGGCCACTTCTACCCGCCGACAGTGATCACCGAGGTCCGCCCCGACTCGGACCTGATGCGCGCGGAGATCTTCGGCCCGGTCGCCGCGATCCTCACCTTCGACACCGAGGACGAGGTCGTCCGCGCCGCCAACGACACCGAATGGGGCCTGGTCGGCTACCTGTTCACCCGCGACCTCGACCGCGCCCTGCGCGTGGGGGAGCGGCTGGAGACCGGCATGGTCGGCATCAACACCGGCCTGGTCTCCAACCCCGCCGCGCCCTTCGGCGGCGTCAAGCAGTCCGGTCTCGGCCGCGAGGGCGGACGGGTCGGCATCGACGAGTTCCTGGAGTACAAGTACCTCGCCATCCCCGTGGTTCCCGTGGCGGCGGACGGCCGTGGCTGACCGGCTCGTCGTCCTGCACCAGGGCACCCTGCCACCGAACGCCGAACCCATCGAAGCGCTCGCGGACACGGTGTACGCCACCGAGGAGGAACTCCCGCTCCTCCTGCCCGGCGCGGACATCCTCCTGTGCTGGCACTCCATCACCCCGGCGGTCGCGGCGAGTTGGCCGAAGGACCCGGCGTTGGCCCCCGGCTGGGTCCACGTGGCCGCCGCCGGGGTGGACTCGCTGCTCTTCCCCGCACTGGTCGACCACCCGGACGTAGTGCTCACCAACTCACGGGGCGTCTACGACCGCGCCATCGCCGAATACGTCCTCGGCCTGATCCTCGCCCTCGCCAAGGACTTCCCCGGCAGCTGGGAACACCAGCGGCGCCGCGAGTGGCGCCCCCGGGACAGCGAACGCATCGGCGGCCGTACAGCACTGGTGTGGGGGACCGGACCCATCGGCCGTGCCGTCGCCCGCATGCTGCGCGCCGTCGGCATGCGGGTCTGCGGCGCCGGACGCACCGCACGCGCCGACGACCCGGACTTCGGGACGGTGCACGAGGGCACGAGCCTGCGGGGAGCGCTGGCCGAGGCGGACTACGTGATCCTCGCGGCCCCGCTCACCCCGGCCACCCGCTGCATGGTCGACGCCTCCGCCCTCGGCGCGATGAAACCCGGAGCGCGGCTCGTCAACATCGGCAGGGGCGGCCTCGTGGACGAAGAGGCGCTCGTCAAGCACCTCGCGGACGGGCGGCTGGCCGGAGCCGCCCTGGACGTCTTCGCCCAGGAGCCGCTGCCCGCCGCCTCACCGCTGTGGGACCTGCCCGGCGTGATCGTCTCCCCGCACACGGCGGGCGAAGTCACCGGCTGGCGCGGCGAGTTGGCGGACCTGTTCCTGGAGAACCTCACCCGGAGGGCGGAGGGCCGGCCCCTGCGGAACGTGGTCGACAAGGAGAAGGGCTACGTCAGGGACGCAACCGCCGTGGAGTCGCGCTGAGTTCGGCGGCCGGCGGTCGCCATCCGGCCTCACCCGCCCATGCGCCGCCCGGCGATCTCCGCGGCCGTGTCCGCCACCAACCGCCCCCATTCGGGGAGCCGTTCGGCGTCGTACCGCGAGTCCGGCATGGAGATGACCACGGCGGCGAGCGGTGTGCCGCTCTCGTCGAGGATCGCGGCGGCGAGCGCGCACACGTCCGGCCGGTACTGGTTGCGGTTGACCGCGTAGCCGTCGGTCCGCACGCGCTCCAACTCGGCCCGCAGCAGGCCGGGTTCGGCCGGAGTGGACTCGCTGTAGCTCTCCAGCCCGCGGTCGATCAGCTCGTCCACGTCGGCCCTCGGCAGATGGGCGAGGATCGCACGGCCCGTGGCGGTGGCGTGCAGCGGTGAGGTGTCGCCGATGGTGTGGAACGTCCGTACCGCGTGATCGCAGTCCACCCGGTCCACGACCACCATGCACTGCAACGCGTCCGGGACCGAGAGGTGAATGGTCTCGTTGACCGCGTCCCGCAGCCGGATCATGGGTTCCCTCGCGGCTGCGAACAGACTCGACCCCTGGAGCGCCGCCGGCCGTACGGCCAGCACCCGGGCGCCGATCTCCCAGCGCGTGGTGTCCTTGCGGTTGGCCCGCAGCCACCCCGCCTCGTTCAGCGTGACCAGCGTGCGCTGCACCGTCGACTTGGGCAGTCCGAAGAGCTTCGTCAGTTCCCCCACCGTCACCGGCTGGTGCTGGGCCACCGCCTCCAGGATGCGCAGTGACCTGGTGACGCTCTTCATTTCCATCTGGTTTCCCCCTGTTAATCCTGCGAATGGTCTGACGACAACCTCTTGACCCCCGTCAGCGGCACTGCCATTCTCGTGCCAGATTCTAGCACAGCGTGCCACATTGTGGCACGGACTTCGGAGAAAGGGATCCCGCGTGGCAGCCAGGAAGCGCGTCGCCGTCGTCGGCGTCGGAACGATGGGCAGCCAGGCCGCCTGGCGTCTGGCGGCCCGCGGAGCCGAGGTCGTCGGGTACGACCGCTTCGCCCCGGGCCACGACCGTAGCGCGGCCGGCGGCGAGACCCGGATCTTCCGCAGCGCCCACTTCGAGGACTCCCGCTATGTCCCGCTGCTCAAGCACGCCGACACCCTGTGGGAGCGGCTCCAGCACGAGACGGGCCGCGAACTGCGCCGCCTGACAGGCTGCCTGCTGATGGGCCCCACGGAACACCAGCAGATGGCGACCGTCCTGGAGTCCATCGCCGAGCACGGCCTCGACCACGAGGTCCTCGACGCCGAGGCGCTCGCCAAGCGCTTCCCGCAGTTCCGGATCGAGGCCGGCGACGCCGCCGTACTGGACCGCCACGCGGGTTTCATCCGGCCCGAGCTGACGATCCTGAGCGCCGCCCGCCGCGCGGAGGAACTCGGCGCCCGCATCCACCGCTACACCCCGGTCCGCGAGATCGTGCCCGTCACGAACGGCGTGGAGATCCGCACCGACACCGGCACCGAACGCTTCGACAGCGCCGTGGTCACCGTCGGCCCCTGGGTGAACGACCTGCTGCCGGACCTGCCGTGGGAGGTGGACATCAGGCGGCTCATCAACGCCTGGTACGTCCCCACCACCGACGGCTGGTCCGGCCAGGAGCGCCCGGCCTTCATCCGTACCGCACCCACCCACTGCTACGGCCTGCCCTCCCCGGACGGCGTCTCCGTCAAGCTCGGCCTCTCCCGCGCCCTGCACCGCCCGGCCGGCGACCCGAACCGACTCGAACGGGCCGTGGAACCGGGGGAGTTGGACATCTTCACCGAACTCCTGAGCCGGTACATGCCGGACCTGCACCCCGATCCGATCCGCCTCTCCGTCTATATGGAGGGCTACACGGAGAGCAGCCGCCCGCTCGTCGGCCCGCTGCCGGGTCACGACGACGTGGTGCTCCTCGCGGGGTTCTCCGGCCACGGCTTCAAACTCTCGCCCGCCATGGGCGACATCGCCGCGGACCTGGCGCTGGAAGGCGCCTCACCGCAGCCCATCGACTTCATCTCCACCCTCGACCGAGCGGACGCGTGAGCGCCATGACCGACCACGACCCGCTGACCGTGGGCACACTGAGTGCCGCGCCCGGCACCAGGACCCGCGGCACCGTCCCCGCCGACCTGGGCACCCTCACCGTCGACATCCCCCTGACTCTGGTCAACGGCGCCCACCCCGGCCCCCGCGTCCTGATCACCGCGGGCGTCCACGGCGGCGAGTTCACCGGCATCGACGCGGCCACCCGGCTCGCGTCACTCCTCGAACCCGCCCTGGTCCACGGCCAGTTGATCGTCTGCCCCGTCGCCAACCCCCCGGCCGTCTACCAGGGACGGCTAGGAGTCTCCCCGCTCGACGGCGTCAACATCAACCGCGTCTTCCCCGGCGACCCCGAAGGCGGCCCCACCGAACGGCTGGCCGCCTGGCTCTTCGCCCACCTGCTGGACGGCGCCGACGCCTACGTCGACCTGCACGCCGGCGGCATCGACGAGGTCCTGCGCGACTTCGTCGGCCACCGCCTCACGGGAGACACCCAACTCGACACGAAAACGGCCGACTTGGCCCACTCGCTCGGCATCGAGGACGTCATCCTCGGCCTCGACGCCACCGGCGGCAACAGCCACGCGGCCGCCGCCCGCGCCGGCGTCCCGGCGATCCTCGTCGAGACCGGCCAGCTCGGCGAACGCGACGCGGACACGGCCACCCGTCTCGTCGAGAGCCTGTGCGCACTGCTGCGCGGGCTCGGCGTCCTCGAAGGGGAGAACCCGCCGGCCGCGCCCACCCCCGTACGCGAATGGATCTGGGCCACCGGCATCACCGCCGAGCAAACCGGCCTCTGGTACCCGCAGTTCACCGCCGGCGACGACGTGACCGAGGGCCAGGTCATCGGCCACATCATCGACCCGTCCAACGGCCAGGAACACAAGATCCACACCCCGACCGGCGGCCGAGTCTTCTACGGCATGCACGCCCTGACGGTAGCCCCCAACACCGAACTGGCCGCCATAGCCGTCCCCCGCGCGGGAAAAGGAACCGCGCAACCCAAGGAACGTCAGTCCCCGATAAGGGCGTCAACAAACGCCTCCGCATCGAACGGCGCCAGATCGTCCGCACCCTCTCCAAGGC
>NZ_JBLTJC010000223.1:0-17283 GCF_048158785.1 Streptomyces colwelliae
GGCTTGGAGGGGCTCGTCCGCGTTCTTCAGAACGGGGGCTCTTCTGTTGCCAGTTGGAGCAGCCACTTCGCGCTCTCCGTCGCGCCCGCCGTACGTGTCTCCTCGGACGCGCCGGGGAAGTGCCGGCCCCAGGAGACCGCGCGGCCGATGGCGCCCAGCCGTCCCGCCAGGGTGAGTGCGTGGTGAAGTTCCTTGCTGGTACGGCCGTTTCCCGTCCAGGGTTCCAGGTAGGCGTCCCGTAGGCGGGGCAGCGACTCGGGGCCGTAGCGTTCGGTGACGCGTCCGGCGGGGACCAGGAAACTGCAGAACGGGTGCGAGACGGCCGCGTCGCCCCAGTCGAAGAAGGTGAAGCGGCCGGGCTCCGGGTTGAACAGCTGGCCGTCGTGCAGGTCGGAGTGGTCGAGCGAGTCGGGGATGCCCAAGTCGGCCAGTTCCGCGCACCAGTTGAGCAGGCGCGGCCGTAGGGCATGCAGGCGTGCGGGATCGAGAGCTGTGACGGAGCTGATGAACTCCACTGTCTCGTCGAAGACTTGGGGGAGTGCCGTCGTCCGGGCGCTAGGGACGCCGAGTTGTTCGAGGTCCTTGGTGTACGGGATGAGGGCGCGCTGCATCGTGGCGTACTGGCGCAGCGGTTCTTCCCAGGCCCGGGGGTCGGCGGGGGTGCGGTCGAGGACCTGGCGGAAGAGGTCGCCGCCGTCGGGGAGCAGGGACCAGCCGCGGTCGGCGTCGACGGCGAGGGGGTTCAGGACGTACTCCGGGACCCAGCGGGCGAGTGCCGCGGTGAGCGGTGCCTCGAAGGCGCTGGCGGGGGGATTGGCCTTCAGCCATACGGCGGCCGCGGCGTAATCGGGCGCGGTGGCGGTGGCGCCTTCGACGGGGATGCGGACCAGGACGGACCAGGGGCGGAGGCGTACGCTCCGCCGGGCTGTCCCGCTCGCTCGCAGGCCCCGCGCCGCCAGCTCGCGGGCGGCCCAGTCGAGGGCCTCCTCCCGCCAAGTCGCCTGGTCCCAGGGCGTCTTGGCGTTCTCGTGCTGGCCCCGGTCCGTGATCACCGTTGTCTCGTCGTGCATCGCGTCATTCCAGCAGCGGGGCCGCCCGGGTTCCATCGAATTCCGCGCGGTAGCGTGCCGATCATGGCGGACTGGGAGCTACGGCCCGCGTCGGCGGCCGACGTCGAGCCGATCGCCGAGCTGCGCGCCGACGTGCTGCGCGGCGATCTGGAACGGCTCGGACGGTACGACGCGCGGCGCGTGCGGCAGCGGTTGCGGGACGGGTTCGAGCCGGGCCGCACCTGGGTGATCGAGGTGGGCGGGGCGTTCGCCGGGTGCGTGGCGCTACGGCCGGACGCGGGCGCCCGTTGCCACTGGCTGGAGCATTTCTATGTGGGCGCGCAACACCAGGGGCGCGGGATCGGCTCCGGGGTGCTGGGGGAGCTGCTGGAGCGGTGTGACCGTGACGGTGTCCGCGTCGTACGGCTGAATGTGCTGCGGGGGAGTCCGGCCCGGCGGTTGTACGAGCGGTACGGGTTCGTCGTCGAGGCGGAGGATCCGGTGGATGTGTTCATGGTGCGGGGCGAGCGGGAGCCGGCCCCGGGCTCGGACTGAGCTGGTTGAGGCGAGGCATAGGGCGTAGGGCCTAGAGGGGGGCGGGCGTGGTCACTTTCGCAGGACCACGCTAATTGGTGCCGGTCGAGGTCGACTTGGGGGTGGCGGTGGCCAGCAGTACGGCGAACACGGCCGGGGCGGCCGTCTGGTACCCGGTCCACACCGCACCTCCGGCGTCGCCGCCCCGCCACGCGATCAGCAGGGCGGCGAGAGTCGCCAGTACCCAGCCGCTGTCGTAGGCGACCATGAGCCGTATGTAGGTGCGCACCGGTCGGCTGCGCACATGGCCGATCTCGATGCCGCCGCCGACCAGCAGGGCCACGCCGGAGACGACCATCAGCCAGCCGGGCACACCGAGCAGACGGCTGAGTGGGGCGGCGCCGACGATGTAGACGGCGGCGAGCAACACCTTGAACACGCCGTCGGCGATGATCCCCGCCGTCAGACGGGTCATCGGCGGTGTCGCGATCTGGGTCATGAGTGTTCCTCCCTGAGGCTCGTCCGACGGTGCGTCGATTGTTCCAATTGCCCTTTGCCCTTTGCCCTTTGTCCATTGCTCATTGCTCATTGCTCATTGCTCGTTCGGCTGGTTCCGTAATCAGATTACGGTAATAATCGAACTATGAGAATGACGAGAGCGGAGGCCAGGGAACGCAACCGCCGCGCCTTGCTGGATGCCGCGTTCCAGGTCGTCTCCCGGGACGGGTACCGGGCCAGGCTCGAGGAGATCGCCGAGCGGGCCGACGTGACCACCGGCGCCATCTACTCGCTGTTCGGCAGCAAGAACGGCCTGGTGGTCGCCCTGGTCGCCGACTATCTGCGGCCGTACTACGAGGAGTTGGAGCAGCAGGTTCCGGCCGGGCTGGATCTGCTCGACGCGGTCGACGCCTTTGCCCGGCACTACCGCCGCAGCTGTGACGGTCCCGACGCGCTGCCGCGCCTGTCGCTCCAGATCACCTTGCTGGACATGGCTCTGCACGACCCGGATCTGGGGGCCCGACTCGCCACGTCCGTGCGGTCGCAGGAGGACCACCTGATCGCGCTGTTCACCGGCAGGTCGTACGACGGGGGCGCCGTGACGGCACATCAGGCCCAGCGCCTGGCCACCGCGCTCCGGGCACTCTTCGTCGGCCTCACCCAGGGCGTCACCCTCGGCCTCGCCCCCGACGCGGACGAGCAGTACTTCGCCGACATCGCGCGGGCTCTGGCGTCCGATGTCTCCCGCGGAACCTGATTCAGCGGAAGGCGGCGGAGTTCTCCGTAGCCCACGGCTGGAACGACCGGGCCGGAGCTCCGGTGCTCCGGTGACCTGCGCGACCGTGTCGCGCACCGCCGGCAGCTCGTCGTTGACGGCACGCTAGAAGCTCAATCACGCTTCAGGTCAAGGAGACTTCGGGCGGGAAGCCGGTCCAGCGCAGTTCTGCGGGCAGGTGCCGCATGTCGTTGTGGAACAGCACGGAGGACGGCCTGCCGGGTGCGTAGCGGATGACCGTCAGAGCCGCGTTGCCGTGATTGAGGCCCATCCAGCGCCACTCGGGCGCGGCCGGTCGGATCCGCATGCCGCACTGGTCCAGCGGCCGCGTCGTCCTCGTCGGCGACGCCGCGTACGCACCCTCGTTCCTTACCGGACAGGGCTCAAGCCTTGCGCTGGTCGGTGCCGCCGTCGGGGGCGGCGTGGGCCAGGCCCGTCCGGTAGGCGATGACGACGAGTTGGGCCCGGTCGCGGGCATCCAGCTTCGTCATGGAGCGCTGCACGTGGGCGCGGACGGTGAAGGGGCTGAGGAACATCCGCTCGGCGATCTCCTGGTTGGACAGGCCGGTCGCGACCAGGGCCACCATCTCGCGTTCGCGCGGGGTGAGTACGGCGAGCTGTTCGGGGTGGTGCGGCGGGGCGTCTTCCGGTGTGGCCAGGAAACGGGCGACCAGGGAGCGGGTCGCGGCGGGGGACAGAAGAGTGTCGCCGTCGGCGATCGTTCGTACGGCGTCCAGCAGGTCCTCGGCCCCGATGCCCTTGCCGATGAAGCCGCCGGCCCCCGCGCGCAGTGCCTGAGCGACGTATTCGTCGGTCTCGTACGTGGTGAGGATCAGGATGCGGCTGGCACGCAGTTCCGGGTCCGCGCAGATCTCCGACGTGGCGGTGAGACCGTCCACCTCGGGCATACGGATATCCATGATCACCACGTCCGGGCGCAGTTCCCGGGTGAGTCTCACCGCCTCCCTGCCGTCGGCGGCCTCGCCGACCACGGTGATGTCGTCGGCACTGTCGAGAAGCAGTCGGAAGGCACCGCGCAGCAGGGCCTGATCGTCGGCGAGCAGCACCCGGAGCGTCACGGCGCATCCCCGGCCTCTCCGCCGCCTGTTCGTCCGTCGTCTGTCGCTCCTTCGGCCATTCGCCCCTCGCTGGTTGCTGCTTCGGCAGTCCTACGCGTCGTGTCCTTGACGGGCGGGACGGGCGGGACGGGCAACTGGGCGGAGACGAGGAAGCCGCCCTCCGGGCGCCTGCCCGCCCAGAGTTGTCCCCCGACCGCGGTGGCACGTTCACGCATCCCGATCAGACCGTAACCGGGCGAACGGTCCGGCACGTTGGACGCACTCGGTCCCGTCGACGCACTCGGTCCCGGGGACGCGTTCGGCGCCGTACGGGCGCCCCCTCCGCCCTCTCCGCCCCCTCCGTCGTCGGCGACGGTGATGGTCACGCGATCGCGGTTCCAGGCGAGGCGCACCCGGGCGCTACCGGTACCGGCGTGCTTGGTCACGTTGGTCAGGGCCTCCTGGACGATGCGGTAGGCGGTGAGGTCGACACCCGGCGGCAGCGGCCTGGCCGTGCCCTCCTGGTGCACCGACACCTCCAGACCCGCGCGGTGGAAGGACTCGACGAGCGTGGGCAGCCGGGACAGCCCGGGCGCCGGTTCGGCGGGCGCGGGCGCGTCCCCGGACTGCCGCAACAGACCGACCGTGGCCCGCAGTTCGTCGAGTGCGTGGCCGGTGGTCTCGACAAGTTCCTTCAGGCTCTTACGAGTCTGCTCCGGGCGGGTGTCGAAGAGGTGGGCGGCGACCGTGGCCTGCGCGTTGGCCAGGGTGATCTGATGGGCCACCAGGTCGTGCAACTCCCGGGCGATACGCACCCGTTCCTCGGCCACTCGACGGCGCGCCTCCCTGTCCCGGCTCTCCTCGGCCCGCCGTGCCCGCTCCTCCACGGCCGCCAGGTAGGCCCGCCGGTTCCGCACCGAGTGACCGAGTACGCCGGCCATCAGCGGGAACGCCGCCACCGCCCCCACCCTGCTCGCGTCCTTCCAGGAGAGGGCCCCCAACAAGGGGGCCGAGGCGACCAGCAGCGCCACGGAGATGAGCGCCACCGCGCTCACCGCGTGCCGTTCGGTGCGCGCGGCGAGCGAGTAGGAGTAGGCGGTGATCACGGCGGGAGCCACGATGAGCGGGCTCAGCAGGAGGCCCAGGAAGGGCGCCAGCACGCCACTCACGGTGGTGACCGCCATGGCGGCCAGGGGCGCCCGGTGCCGCACCGGCAGCACGGCACAGGACACCACCGCGATGAAGTAGGCGACGGCGGACGGCGGTGACAGCGTGCTGCCGTCGTCCTGCACCACGCCGCCGAGCAGACAGAGCGCGAACGCCGTAGCGGTGATCGCTCCCTCCCGCCACCACGCGCCGCGTGGTCGCGGGCCACCGCCACCCATGGTCGTCATGGCCGGCTGTGCCGGCCGACCGGGAGCCGCGGCACGCCTGTGTCCAACTCGGTCTCGGAGGGCGGGACTTGCCGGTTCAGTGCCTCACCCTCGATATCCACGTTCGGCAGCACACGGTTCAGGATACGAGGCAGCCACCAGGCCCGGTGGCCGAGCAGTGCCAGGACCGCGGGTGCGATCGCCATCCGGACCACGAAGGCGTCGAAGGCGACGGCGGAGGCCAGGCCGACGCCCATCGTCTGGATGGTCGGGCTGTTCATCCCGATGAATCCGGCGAACACGCTGGTCATGATGATCGCCGCCGCGGCCACCACCCGTCCGCTGTGCCGGAAGCCGTTGACGATCGCCTCGCCGGGGGACGCGCCATGGACGTAGGCCTCCCGCATCCGGGTGAGGAGGAAGACCTCGTAGTCCATGGCGAGGCCGAACACTATGCCGATGATGAGAATCGGCATCAGCGACATGACCGGTCCGGTCTGCTCGATGCCGATCAGGTCTGCCGCCCAGCCCCACTGGAAGACGGCGACCAGGACGCCGAAGGCGGCACCCACCGACAGCAGGAAACCGAGCGCGGCCTTGACCGGGACCAGGACCGAGCGGAAGACGACCGTCAGCAGGAGCACCGCCAGGCCGATGACCACGGTCAGATAGGGGATGAGGGCGTCGGACATGGCTTCGGAGATGTCGATGTTCAGCGCGGTGGTGCCGGTCACCAGCACGGTGGCGCCCGTGTCGGCCTCGACTCCGGAGACCGCGCCCCGGATCGCGTGCACCAGGTCCTTGGTCTCGCCGCTGTTCGGCGCGGTCCGCGGTACGGCGGTGAGGACGGCCGTGTCCTTGGCCCGGCTGAACACCGGATCACCGACCGACGCGACCCCGGCCACTCCCCGTACGGTCTTGACGACCAGGTCCGTGGTGGCCCGGGGGTCCGCGGACCCCTCCGCGACCCCCGAGGACGCCGACGTGTCCACGACCACGGTCAACGGTCCGTTGAAGCCGGGGCCGAAGCCTTCCGACAGCAGGTCGTAAGCACGTCGCTCGGTGGTCTCCACAGACTTGGACTCGTCGCCGGGCAGCCCGAGTTCGAGGCTCAGCGCCGGTAGGGCTACGGCGCCGAGACCGAGTCCGGCGATCATCAGCACGGGTACCGGCCGGCGCAGCACGAACCGTGCCCAGCGGGTGCCGAGCCCGGGCCGGCCGGCCGCGGTGGGCACCGGGCGTCCGATTCCCCGCCGGGTGGCTTTGCGGGCGGCGCGGGACGGTATCCGCCGGCCGAAGTAGCCGAACAGCGCGGGGACCAGGGTCAGCGCGACGAGTACGGCCAGGGCCACGGCGCCGGCGCCGCCCATGCCCATCTTGGTGAGTTCGGGGATTCCGACGACCCCCAGTCCGACCAGGGCGATGATGACGGTCGCGCCGGCGAAGACGACGGCCGATCCGGCGGTGCCCACCGCCCGGCCGGCCGCCTCCTCCGGCTCGCTGCCCCGGGCGAGTTCGTCGCGGAAGCGGGAGGTGATGAAGAGTGCGTAGTCGATGCCGACCGCCAGCCCCAGCATCAGCGCCAGGATGGCGACGGTGGACGTCAGGCCCAGCGGAACGGCCAGTGCGGAGACCAGGCCGAAGGCGATGGCCACGCCCACGAAGGCGGTCAGCAGTGACAGTCCGGCCGCGACCAGCGACCCGAGGGCGAGGACCAGCACCAGCGCCGCCACCGCCACGCCGATGATCTCCGTCGTACCGCCCGGTTCCTCTTCCGATTCCAGGGCCGAGCCGCCGATCTCCACGGTCAGCCCCGCGTCCCGGGCCTGGTTCGCGGCGTCCTGGAGGGCGCTCTTCGTCGGCCCGGTCAGGTCGACGGCGTCCGCGGTGTAGGTGATCGTGGAGTAGGCGATGGTGCCGTCCTCGCTGACAGCGCCGGTCTCATAGGGGTCGGTGGTCGACGCCACCTGATCGCCCCGGTCCAGCGAGCCGAGCGTGTCCTCGACGGCCGCCCTGTTCTCCCCGGCCGTCACCCGCTGCCCGCCCGGGGCCTGGAACACCAAACGGGCCTCGGCACCCTGGGAGTTGCTCTGCGGGAAGCGCTCGTCCAGCAGGTCGAACGCCTTCTGCGACTCGGTGCCGGGCATGGAGAGGTCCTCTTCCTCCGCGGCCGGCGCCATGGCGGCGGCCGCCACGGCCACCACCAGAACACCCAGCCACAGACGAAGCACGCGCCGGCGCCGCCGGAAGGCCCACCGCCCGATCCGGTAAAGAATGGTCGCCACTTGTTGATCACTCCAGAGGCTGTTGGGCAAGGGGAATGCGCGAGATCCACGCGCCTCCCACGCTCCCCTCCGGCGCCCCGGCCGGGCATCGTTCCCCGTCGCCGTCTTCCCCTGGTGCAGCCGGACCAGCCGCTCACATGTCCTGGTGCCTACGCACTACAGGCCGACTTGGGCCTCGACGGCAGATCTCATGGCGGCGGGCCGGGCCGCGTCCCGCAGTGCCACCAGGACGCACAACTCGTAGGGGATGCGCCCGACCTTGTCCTTGTCGTCTACGACCGTCTCGCGCTGGTCCTCGCGCACCTCGCCGTCCATCGGCGCCGCGTCGACGGTGTCGTGGAAGCGGGTCCTGCCATCGACGCCGGCGTACCACTCCAGCGCGTCCATCACCGGCCGGCAGGCGGTGTTGTCGCACTTGAAGCCCAGCGCGTGTTCAGCAGTGCCGGGTCGCCCCGCTCTTGTCCGTCACCAGGTCCCAGTCGCCGTCTACCAGCGTCCAACCTTGGCCGGCTCCCGCTTCCCGCTGCCGCAAGGAACAAATGGCCGGGTCGTACTCAGCGCGCACCGGCCCGTGCGGATCGTCCAGCGGGCGGCCGGTCAACATCTCCGCGGTAGGCGCGGCCGGCGAGTGTGGTCAGGAGGATGGACGGCGGTCGGTGGTCGGTGTCCTCGGCGAAGAAGAGCATGCAGTGCCACTTGAGGATCTGTACGAGTCGCTGCACGGTGCTGCGGATGTGGTGTTCGGGGACCTTCGCGACGCTGGCGACGAACCGCTTTTCGAGGAGGGCGCGGGAGAGTTCCGAGTCTCTCAGTGTCCGCCCGACGGCGAGGTGGCGGTGTCGTCCAGGCAGCGGTCGAGCAGTGCGTGCATGCGGGGCACGGGGAGAGACGGGTTGGCGGAGGCGCCCTCTGCAGTGCGCGAGTTGGCGAGGAGAGCATCCAGGGCTTCCGGCGTCAGGCTTGGGTTGGCAGCGGCTGCTCGGCACACCGCCTCGTCGGGGTCTTCCACTGAGGTCTCGGCCAGGGTGGGATCGGCTGCGGCCAGGGCCCGTACGTCGGGATCCGGGTGGCCGATGAGGTGGGCCCAGCCGGTGCGGGGGAACGCGGGCAGGGTCAGCAGGTGCGGTCGGTGGGCCGGGCGAGTGACGAAGACATCCAGCAGGAGGTGTGGCGGAGCCAGCGGGTGGTGGCAGGCCAGCAGGATCCGTACCTCCTCGTCGTCGTCCTGTGCGAGTGTCGCGGCGAGTTCCGCAGCCAGGCCGGGGAAGCGCGCCGCGACCCGACGGAGCATTGGTTCCTCGGACACCGCGCAGGCGGCGAACCAGTCGGGCGACGGCTCGCCGGCCGGCTCGGTGATCGGGCAGGTGCAGTCCGGGCCGTGCCCGATGACCCTGTCGATCGCCCAGTATTCGGCCCAGGTACGGGGGAAGGGGTGGAGGCTCGCGCGCATCCGCACGTCGTCGTCCGGGTCCTCCCTCAGCTCCGCCACCAGGTCCGGTCCCAGGTCGGGCCGGGTGGCGACCAGTCTGCGGATCTCCGCATCGGGGTGGCGGGCGAGCCGGGCGACGGCGTCGGCCGGGGTGTGGGGATTCCAGGTCAGAGGGTGCACCGTGCCGTCCGCGAAGCACTGCTCGACGAGCACGGGGGACAGGGCACACCTGCCGAACACGAACGGCTTACCGCGGGAGCCGTAGGACGGCAGCCTGGCCTCCACCCGTTCCGGATCCAGCACCCAACTGTGCTCCTGCGCCGCCTTCCGTACCGCGGGGTCGGGGTCGTCGAGCAGAGCCTCCCGCTGCGCGGCGGTGAGCGACGACCACTCCCAGGTGGCGCGTTCACGGAGCCCTGGGTGCTCGTGCCCGGCCATGGAGCGGTGGAAAGACAGAGGGATCTGCTGGGAGGAAATGAGCTCCCCGGCGATCTCGTTCGCGGTGAGCGTGCCGTCTTCGCCTCCGTCCCGGGCGGTCAGGAGGGTGACGAGGATGTCGTCCGGCAATGGTCGGACCCATCGCGGGCGGAGATGGGGAGGGGCGCCGCCGGCGAGCCACCCGCGGACAATCCCCGACGGGTCCGTCGCCAGGGGGGCCAGTCGTGCGGGGTCGATGTGCCGGTTCCGCGCGAGCGCGCGGCGGATCACTCTGTCCGGGTGGTTCAGGGCCGCGTCGACGACGGCGTCGGGCAGGTCACGACCTGCGCACATCAGCAGGCCGGCCTCACCGGCCGCTGGATCCACCAGGCGTATCAGTACGTCGGAGGGCGCCGCCGGATTGAAGGCGATGCCGCGCAGCCACGGTTCGCGCAGAGAATCGGACACCGCGTCATCCTGCCACCTCGCCTCCTGAACCGGACCGCCGACAGTTACCTCGTCGGCGCTTACCGGCGTCTCCGTTCGCAGGGCTTTTGGACCACGTGGCGCGGGCCTTACGCGGCAACCGTGTCTTCGGCCCCTCCCCGGTCGTCCCGGACCTCGGCGAGGTCCCGCCAGTACCGTCCTGCCGGATTTCCCCGGCGTGCGAGCGGGCCGTGCCGTCCCGCTCGCCGTACTCCGCCAGCACCCCGGTGTCCGCGGTCCCCAGCTGCTCGGCCAGGTAGTCCGCCACCTCCGTCCGCACCTGCCGCTGTTCCGGCATGAACTGCCCCCGGCAACCGCACCGTCATCGCCAAGGCCCTCGGCTCCTACGACAAGACCGCCCCCGGCTCGTCACCGAAGTCGGCGGCACCTGGAGCCACACACGGTGACAAGACTTCCGCCACCCCGAGGAATACGCGACTCCTCAACATGCGCGCTTACCAGTCCCGGGGCCGGAATCGTTGATCACGTGGGCGGCCGTCACCTTGCTGACGAGGCGCCTGACCCGATGCACGGCCCGGCCTGCCGAACGGCGGCATGTCAGCCCGTACTACCTGGCACAGGCCGCTTGATCCGTCGGCGGGACTTCAAGCTCCTTTGACGAAGATGCGTCCTGTCTGATCGGTCCAGGCCTGGACGCGCAGCGTCTGGTCGTGGGAAGTGGTGCCGCTGATCCCCACCGCCATACCGGCCGCGCCGACCGCGCCGCCGGCGGTGGCCGCCGCGGTGCCCCCGGTGAAGACAGCCACTCCTGCCACGACCATGGGGATGCCGATGATGGCGCCGATGATCGTGAGCGTCAGAAGCGCCCCGAAGACGATCATGCCTATACCACCCAGCACGCCCAGGAGACCGACCCCAGCCACCGCCGTACCGGCCGCGACACCGGTCGCACCCACACCGACAGCTGTGGAACCGTCGGCGTATTGAACCTGGGCCAGGAGCACGGCGCCGGGCATGCGGTGAACCTCGGCCCATCCTCTCGCCGTCATAAAGCCGACGAACCGCGTCAGCTCCGCTTCCCGCTGCTCGGGACCAATCGGCCTGCCATAGCCGGGGAACACCACCCGGGCTGGAGCCTGAACGCCCCACTGGGGCGCCTTCCATACCGCCGTGGTGTCGGCCTCCGGCAGTCGAGGATTTTGCGCGCGGTCGCTCATGGCTCTGCTCTTCGCCTGGACCACCCTTCAGCTCCCATTACACACCCGGTCGCCGAAGCTCACCCGGCAACAGATATCCGTTCGGATCGGGGTTCGCTGTGCGCGCAGACGGACCCGCGCGTGTTGCAGGCGTTCGCCGACGCCATCGCTGTGTCGGACCGCCGGCCGTAGGCGTCTCAGCCTCCTCCTCCAGAGTCATGCTCAGGCACACGCCCCCAACAAGTGGCATGGCGCACTTTTGCAAGCAGGTGCTTGCAATAGTTAGCGGGGGTGGTGCAAGGTGGAGGCATGGCAACGCTCAACGTCGGCAATCTCGGGGAGTATCTGCGTGAGCAGCGGCGCAACGCGCAGCTGTCTCTGCGGCAGCTCGCCGATGCCGCCGGGGTGTCGAATCCGTATCTGAGCCAGATCGAGCGCGGGCTGCGCAAGCCGAGCGCGGAGGTGTTGCAGCAGGTCGCCAAGGCGCTGCGGATCTCCGCCGAGACGCTGTATGTGCGAGCCGGCATCCTCGACGCCGAGCGGGACCGGGACGAGGTCGAGACGCGTGCCGTCATCCTCGCCGATCCCACGCTCACCGAACGGCAGAAGCAGGTGCTGCTTCAGATCTACGAGTCCTTCCGCAAGGAGAACGGGTTCGAGATCGCCGACGGGGGCGAGGGCATGGGTCCCGGTACCGGGACCGGTATGGCCGACGGCAGCGGTGCCGAACCGCCGGAGCGGACGGAGAGTCAGGGCGACGGCGGCGACGGTGGTGACCACACCGCGCCGCACAAGACCGCCGGCTGACCCGCGGACGTACACAACACAAAACCCTCAGCTGATAGCAACCGGGAGGACCATCACCATGGCCATCACCGATGACCTGCGCAAGACCCTGAGCGACCCCACCCCCCTCTACTTCGCCGCCGGCACCGCCGACCTCGCGCTCCAGCAGGCCAAGAAGGTGCCCGGCCTGGTCGAGCAGCTGCGTGCCGAGGCGCCGGCCCGGATCGACGCCGTGCGCGGCACCGACCCGAAGGCCGTGCAGGAGAAGGCCGCCGCCCGTGCCAAGGAGGCCGGTGCCAAGGCCAAGGAAGCCGGCGCCAAGGCCAAGGAGGCGCAGGAGACCTTCCAGACCAAGGTCAACGACTTCATCACCAGCCTCGACGGCGACCTCAAGAAGCTCGGCAGCACGCTCGACGCCGACCTGAAGAAGTTCGGCGAGTCCGCCCAGGACTTCGCGCTGCGCGGTGTCGGTGTCGCCGCCGAGTACGCCGTCAAGGCCCGTGAGACGTACGAGAAGGTCGCCGAGCACGGCGAGCAGGCCGTGAAGACCTGGCGCGGCGAGGCCGCCGACGAGATCGAGGAGCTCGCCGTCGCCGTCGAGCCCGACCCCGCGCCCGCCGCGCCCGTGTCCGAGCCCGTCGTGGTGAAGGCCGAGACCCCGGCCCCGGCCGCGCCGGCGAAGAAGCCCGCCCCGAAGCCTGCCCCGAAGCCCGCTGCGAAGAAGGCCCCGGCGGCCCGCAAGACCACCGCCAAGAAGACGACTCCGCCCGCCAAGTAGCACGCGGGTACGGATCAGGCAGGACGCGGATACGGATACAGAACGGGCCGGGCACCTTCGGGATGCCCGGCCCGTTCTACGGGTACGGTGGCCGCGTAGGTGTCGGGAGAGAGCGGGCGGTGGGCAAGCATGCTGATGTTGGGCTTCGCGGGGTTCCTGGGTCTCTTGAAGATCCTCCTCATGGGCCTGGCCGCCTTCGGGCTGGCCGACGCCGCGTTCCGGCGTGAGGACGCCTTCCGCGCCGCGGGCAAGCAGAACAAGGTCTTCTGGCTGATCATCCTGGGCATCACCCTCGTGGTGAGCTACCTGTTCTCGGTGCTGGCGATGCTGCCCATCGCGGGCGCGGTCGCGAGCATCGTCTACATCGTGGACGTCCGGCCCGCGGTGAAGCAGATCTCGGGCGGCGGGGGCCGCCGGAGCGGCGGCTCCAGCAGCGACGGCCCCTACGGCCCGTACAACGGCGGACGTTGACACCGTCGCCGTAACCAACGCACGGACCAGGGCTGTTACGGCGTCCGGTCCAGCATCAGTACCGCCACGTCGTCCGTCAGCTCGCCGCCGTTGAGGTCGCGGACCTCGTTGACCGCCGCGCGGAGCAGTTCCTCGCCCCGCAGGCCCTCGGCGAGTTGGCGGCGGACCATGGCCACCATGCCGTCCTGGCCGAGCCGTTCGCGCCGGCCCTCACCGACGCGGCCCTCGATCAGGCCGTCGGTGTAGAGCATCAGGCTCCACTCCGCGCCCAGTTCCACCTGCATCCGCGGCCAGCGGGCGCCGGGGAGCAGGCCGAGGGCGGGGCCGTTGTTGTCGTAGGGGAGAAGTTCGGCCGGGCGGCCGGGGCGGGCGAGCAGCGGGGACGGGTGGCCGGCCAGGCAGAGGCCCGCGCGGCGGCCGTCGGGGGCGATGTCGACCGTGCAGAGCGTCGCGAAGATCTCGTCGTCGGAGCGCTCGTGCTCCAGGACCTGTTGCAGCGTGCCGAGCAGCTGGTCGCCGCAGAGGCCCGCCAGGGTGAGCGCGCGCCAGGCGATGCGCAGTTCCACGCCGAGCGCGGCCTCGTCGGGGCCGTGGCCGCAGACGTCGCCGATCATCGCGTGCACGGTGCCGTCGGGGGTGCGCACGGTGTCGTAGAAGTCGCCGCCGAGCAGCGCGCGGGAGCGGCCGGGGCGGTAGCGGGCGGCGAAGCGCAGCGGGGAGCCGTCCAGGAGGGGCGTGGGCAGGAGGCCGCGTTCGAGGCGGGCGTTCTCCTGGGCGCGCAGCTTGGACTCGGTGAGCTTGCGCTCCGCGCGGTCGGAACGTTTCCGCTCCACCGCGTAGCGGATCGCGCGGCTCAGCAGCCGGCCGTCCAGCTCGTCGCGGAAGAGATAGTCCTGGGCGCCCACCCGGACCGCCTCGGCGCCGCGCTCGGTGTCGCCGGACGCGGTGAGGGCGAGCACGGCGTGGTGCGGCGCGAGCCGCAGTACGTGCTTGAGTACGGCGAGCTCGTCGTCGGTGCCGTCGGCCCGGGCGGGGGCGGGCAGCGCGAGGTCGAGCAGGATGCAGTGGACGTCGTCGGTGAGCAGCCGCTCGGCCTCGGTGAGGTTGCGGGCGGTACGGACCCGGATCGGCTTGCCGGTGGGGTCGAGCAGCTCGGGCACGACCGGCGAACCGCCGGGGTCGTCCTCGATCATCAGCAGGGTGAGGTGACCGGGAGCGTGACTGTGGCCGGGACCGGCCGTCTGGGTGCCGCGAGTGGCCTCGGCCTCGTCGCCGGCCGTGCCCTGCGTGCGCGGGGCCTCGGTGGCTCCGGAGGCGGCTTCCGAGCTGTTCGCGGGCACGTCTGCGGGCACGTCTGTGGAGGGGCTGCCGACTGCGGGTGCCGCAGGTGCAGTGGGTGGTGCGGACTGCGCCGGCGTCTGCGCCTGACCGCTTTCCGCGGCCGGGATCGCTCTCTGCCGCGGTATGGGTGCGGGCATCGTCCTGGTTCCTTCCCTCCCCCCGAGGGCACGGTGGGGCGAGGGACCTCGACCCACCGACGGGGACCATAGCGGTAGTGGGCGCCGTAAAGGAATGGTGTGAGACACGTCGCCTGGCAGGCGGCCACTGTCATATGCCGTGTTCTGTACCGCAGTTGGGCAGGGTGGCCCTCACCCGGGGATGACGAAGGTCACGCCGGGAGGGCGTTTGGTGCGCAGGGTGCGTGGGCCAGGTCATGTGGTCCGGGTCACCGGTGCCGTACGGACGCCTCACGCATCACCATGGCCATGGACAAGCTGCGGACAAGTCACGCATCCGGCCGCACAACACCCAATATCGGCATCGAACCCGCCCCCGCGACCGTCACCGTCCGCCCCGGCCGCGGGGCGTGGATGATCGCGCCGTCGCCGATGTACATGGCGACATGGCTGGCGTCGTCGAAGTAGATGATGAGGTCGCCGGGGCGCATGTCCTTCACGGCGACGTGCGGGAGCTGCTTCCACTGCTCCTGCGAGGTGCGCGGGATCGCGTCGCCGGCGCTCGCCCAGGCCTGTGAGGTCAGCCCCGAGCAGTCGTACGACGACGGGCCCTCGGCGCCCCACTCGTACGGCTTGCCGAGCTGGGCCGTCGCGTAGGCCACCGCCGCCTTGCCCTCCGCGGACGCCTTGCCGCTGACGTCCTTGAGGGCGCCGGAGTCGAGCCACTCGGTCTGCGCCTTCAGCGCGGCCTGCCGCTCCAGCTCGGCCAGCCGCTCCTTCTCCTGCTTCTCCAGCTGGGACTCGAGCTTCTCGGCCGCCGCGATCTGGGTGGTGACCTTCTTCTTGGCGGTGGCCTTGGCCTGGCGGTTCTTCTCCAGCTTCTGCCACTGGGCGGAGGCGTCGGCGGTGTACTGCTTCAAGTCCTGCTGGGTGCGCGTCAGTTCCGCGATCAGGCCCTTGGTGGCGCGCTGGCCCTGGAGCACCCGGCCGGTACCGTCCAGGAACGCCTGCGGGTTGTCGCTCAGCAGCAACTGCGCCTCGTCCGGGATCCCGCCCGTGCGGTACTGGGAGCGGGCCGCGGCACCTGCGCGGTCCTTCAACTCGTCCAGTTTCTCCTGGCCCTTGACGATCTTCTTGGCCAGTTCGACGATCTCCGCGGACTGCTTCTGGGCCTGCTCCTCGGCCGCGTTGTAGGCGTCCGTGGCGACGGCGGCGTCGTGGTAGAGCGCGTCGAGCTTCGCGCGTACGGCCTCAAGGTCCTTGTTGGTCACGGGGGTTGGGGACGCGGTCGCGGACGGGGTCGACGAAGGGGTCGGCGTCGGGCTCGCGAAGGCGGTGCCGGGTGCCGCGAGTACGGTGACCGCGCAGACGACCGTGATGGCCGTCGTGATCAGGGCCCGCCTGCCCGTTCCCATACCCCTGCCCCCACATCCACATCTGCCGTACCGGTATCTGATTGCCCGTCAGTAACTTACGGACGCCTGGGGGATCGTGCCATGTCCCCGCAGAAAACGACAGAGGCAGTACTTCCCGTACTTCTTCCCTTTCCTTCCAGGTCATGGGATGTGACGAACGGCCGCCGGAGATCGTTCCCCACGTGCCGCACCCGCAACCGGATTCACCCGCGCGGAGCCAACGCCCCCCAGGCCACGGTCACTTCGCCCTGCCGCCAGCGCACCGGCCCGTCCGTCACCGGCCAGTCGGCGGTGAGGTTCCGCACCGCGCGCATCCAGCGCTGGCGGGCGCCGTAGGAGGCGTAGGGCGCGGCGGCGGCCCACGCGCGGTCGAAGTCGCGGAGGAAGGCGTGCACCGGTTCGTCGGGAACGTTGCGGTGGATGAGGGCCTTCGGGAGGCGCTCGGCGAGGTCGGACGGCCGCTCCAGGGAACCGAGCCGCGTCGCGAAGGTGACCGTGCGCGGCCCCTCGGGCCCGAGCGCGACCCACACGTGCCGCCGCCCGATCTCGTCACAGGTCCCCTCGACCAGCAGCCCGCCCCGGGAGCCCCCGCCCGCAGGCGCGAGCCGTCCGCACAGCCGTGCCCAGACCTCGGCGACCCGCGCCTCGTCGTACTGCCGCAGCACGTTCGCCGCGCGGATGAGCAACGGCCGCTGCGGAACCGGGATCTCGAACCCCCCGTGCCGGAAGGCGAGCCCCTCCCGCTCGTACGGTTTCGCCGCCGCGACCCGCGCCGGTTCGATCTCGACACCGACCACGCGCGCGTGCGGGGCGACGGTACGCAGGCGCGCCAGCAGTTCTACGGCGGTCCAGGGCGCAGCGCCGTAGCCGAGGTCCACGGCGACGGGATCGCCGGCCCGCCGCAGCTCGGCGCCGTGCGTCGCCGCGATCCAGCGGTCCATGCGGCGCAGCCGGTTGGGGTTGGTCGTGCCGCGCGTCACCGTTCCCACGGGGCGGGGGGTCGTCGCGCGGGCTGTCATACGTACGAGGGTAGGCGGCGCGGGACGAGGGGCGCCGCACGGGCATCGGCCGGCATCGGCTCCGGGTCTCCGGCCTTCCCGATGTCCGTGCCCGTTGTCAGTGCCGCCTGGCAGGATCGGAGATCAAGTTGACCGAGGGTGAGGCGGGACCGATGAAGGTGCTTGTCAGCGACGAAGTGCTTGTCGACTACGGCCAGATATTCGTGGAGAGCGGTGAGGGCGACTGCGACCTGCACGATGCCTTCGCGGGGCAGGAGGGCGTCGGGCTCTCGGAAATCGACCGCCCCCGGAGTCCG
>NZ_JBLTJC010000224.1:0-17272 GCF_048158785.1 Streptomyces colwelliae
TCGATGACCAGAACCCCGCCCAACCGCCGGAAGGCTCACGTGTCAGCGACCCCCGCCCCCGACACCGTCCTGGTCGTCGACTTCGGCGCGCAGTACGCCCAGCTCATCGCCCGCCGCGTCCGCGAGGCCCGGGTCTACAGCGAGATCGTGCCGAGCACCATGCCGGTCGCGGAGATGCTCGCCAAGAACCCCGCGGCGATCATCCTCTCCGGCGGCCCCTCGTCGGTGTACGCGGAGGGCGCCCCCCGCCTGGACCGTGCGCTCTTCGACGCCGGCGTCCCCGTCTTCGGCATGTGCTACGGCTTCCAGCTGATGGCCACGACCCTCGGCGGCACCGTCGACAATACGGGCGCCCGCGAGTACGGCCGTACGGAACTGCACGTCTCCAAGTCGTCCTCCACCCTCTTCGAGGGCACCCCGGACGAGCAGTCGGTGTGGATGTCGCACGGCGACGCCTGCTCCGCCGCCCCCGAGGGCTTCACGGTCACCGCGTCCACGGACGTCGTCCCGGTCGCCGCCTTCGAGAACGACGAGAAGAAGCTCTACGGCGTCCAGTACCACCCGGAGGTCATGCACTCCACGCACGGCCAGCAGGTCCTGGAGCACTTCCTGTACCGCGGCGCGGGCCTCACCCCGAACTGGACGACCGGCAACGTCATCGACGAGCAGGTCGCCCTCATCCGCGAGCAGGTCGGCGACAAGCGCGCGATCTGCGGCCTGTCCGGCGGTGTCGACTCCGCCGTGGCGGCCGCCCTCGTCCAGAAGGCCATCGGCTCGCAGCTGACCTGCGTGTACGTCGACCACGGTCTGATGCGCAAGGGCGAGACCGAGCAGGTCGAGAAGGACTTCGTGGCCGCGACCGGCGTACAGCTGAAGGTCGTGGACGCGGAGGAGCGCTTCCTCACCGCGCTCGCCGGGGTCTCCGACCCGGAGCAGAAGCGGAAGATCATCGGCCGCGAGTTCATCCGCGTCTTCGAGCAGGCGCAGGCCGAGATCATCGCGGACGCGGGCCCCGAGGTCGCGTTCCTGGTGCAGGGCACGCTCTACCCGGACGTCGTGGAGTCGGGTGGCGGCACGGGCACCGCGAACATCAAGTCGCACCACAACGTCGGCGGTCTCCCCGAGGACCTCGAGTTCCAGCTGATCGAGCCGCTGCGCAAGCTGTTCAAGGACGAGGTCCGGATGGTCGGCCAGGAGCTCGGCCTGCCGGACGAGATCGTCCAGCGCCAGCCCTTCCCGGGCCCCGGCCTCGGCATCCGGATCGTCGGCGAGGTCACCAAGGACCGCCTCGACCTGCTCCGCGAGGCCGACGCGATCGCCCGCGAGGAACTGACCGCGGCCGGCCTCGACCGCGACATCTGGCAGTGCCCGGTGGTCCTCCTCGCGGACGTCCGCAGCGTCGGCGTCCAGGGCGACGGCCGCACCTACGGCCACCCGATCGTCCTGCGCCCGGTGTCGAGCGAGGACGCCATGACGGCCGACTGGTCGCGCCTGCCGTACGACGTCCTCGCGAAGATCTCCACCCGCATCACGAACGAGGTCGCCGACGTCAACCGAGTGGTCCTCGACGTGACGTCGAAGCCGCCGGGCACCATCGAGTGGGAGTAAGCCCTTCTTGAGGCTCAGGTCCGCTTGAGGCTCAGGTCCGCTTGAGGGTGCGCACCGGCGCCCCAGGCGTCCAGATCTGGACGACCAGATACTTCTCGTCCTCGACGTAGGTCCGCACGACCTCCGTGATCCCGGTGCGGAAGAGGTGGAACGGCTCCGGCGGTTCCACCTCTTTGCTGTACGCCCCCTTCACCCCGGCATCCGTCACCTCCACCGCCCGCCCGCTCACCCGTACGTCCCCGCCGTGTGTGTCCGTACCCGGCCCCGGGTTCGCCTGGAGCGCGAAGCGCGGGTCGCGCCGCAGATCCAGCGCCTTGAGCGAGCCGGGCATCATCCCGAGCCACAACTCGCCGTCCAGGAACCGCACTTCGAGCCCGGTCGTCCGCGGCGACCCGTCCTTGCGCAGGGTCGCGAGGACATGGTGGGTGAAGGCACCGAAACGCTTCTCCACGGTCGCGGCGAATTCGGGTTCCGCGGCGACGAATACCGCCCAGTTCGCTGTCATACGACCACTGTCCCGCCGATACCCGACACCTGCTGTCCTGATTCGGGAAGGACTCAGGACGGACTCGGGACGGACTCGGGACGGAGTCGGAAGGGAGTCGGACGGCACGTGGGCACGCTTGGTGCCGCATCTTTACAGAACACCACTGCCCTTTTCGCCTCACCGACGGTAACTTCCGCCCGTAACAAGGAACCCAGTGCTGGAGGACCGATGCACGGGCCGATGCCGCCCTCCCCCCTGCCCACCGACAGGCTGCGGTTCGCCATGCCGCCGATGCACGAGTCGGTCGAGGACGAACGCCGGCACCGCAAGGAACGGCTCGCGGGCGCCCTGCGCCTGTTCGGCCGGTACGGCTTCGAGGACGGGGTCTCCGGGCACATCACCGCCCGCGACCCCGAGTTCAGCGACTGCTTCTGGGTCAACCCCTTCGGGATGCCCTTCCGGCACGTCACCGTGAGCGATCTGGTGCTGGCCAACTCGGACGGCCAGGTCCTCCAGGGCCGCCACCACGTCAACCAGGCCGCCTTCACCGTGCACTCCCAGGTCCACGCCGCCCGCCCGGACGTCGTCGCGGTCGCCCACTGCCACTCCGTGCACGGCCGCGCGCTCTCCGCCCTCGGCGACTTCCTCGACCCGATCAGCCAGGAGAGCTGCGCCTTCTACGAGGACCACGCGCTCTACGACGCCTACAGCGGTGTCTCCGTCGACGCCGAGGAGGGCAAGCGGATCGCCGCAGGCCTTGGCTCCCGCAAGGCGCTCGTCCTGCGCAACCACGGACTGCTCACCGTGGGCGACTCGGTGGACGCGGCGGCCTGGTGGTTCCTGTCCATGGAACGCTCCTGCCAGGTCCAGCTCCTCGCGAAAGCGGCCGGCCGGCCCCTCCTCATCGACCACAAACTCGCCGTCGCCACCCGCGAACAGACCGGCGGTGACCTCGTCGCGTGGATCAACTACCAACCCCTGTGGCAGGACATCAGCCGCAGCGAACCGGACCTCCTCAGCTGAGGCCCCTATCTGAAACCCCGCAGTACCGCCGCCTTGGTCATCGTGAACTCCTCGTCCGTGAGCACCCCGTCCCGGTGCAGCTCGCCCAACTCCCGCAGCCTGCGCAGGAGTACGTCGTGATGGTCGGCCGGCGGCGGGACGGTGGCCGACCGTCGGGGCTGATCCGCGAACTCGCCGTCCTCGCGTTCGTGTTCCCGCGCCGACGGATGCGGCAGCCGAGCCGTCACCGCCGTCGCGACCAGCGCGGTGAGCAGATCGCGGCGGGTGCTGCCCCACAGATCGAGGGCGTACGGGTCCTTCTCCGGCGGCAGTTTGGAGAACACCGTCTCGCGGGTCACGAACCGCATGAACCCGTCCTCGTAACCGGAGTTGGGCAGCCACTCCACCTGGACCAGGTCGCCCACGGCGACGATGCGCGGCCCGGTGGCACGCTTGACGCGCTCCGAGGTGTCGGCCCAGTCGATGCGTACCTGGGCGCCGTCGAAGGACACCGTGCCGTCGGACGACCGCACCGAGACCGGGACCGGCGGGCCGGGCAGCAGATAGGCCTTGGTGGGGTCCTTGGGGATCTGGTCGAGGAGCAGCCCGTGCCGGATCTCCTCCGCCACGTACTCGGCGACCCCGGACCGGTCGATGTCCACGATCAGCCGGTACGGATCCGCCGCGTCCGGCAGCCGTCCGCCGGTCGCCTGGAGCAGCGGGTCGGCGCCCTCGCGCAGCCTCAGGCGCAGCCGGCCACGCTTGCGTTCGGGTTCGTAGACGACGCCCGCGACGGCTTCGAGGGGCACGGCGATCTCCCCGTACGTCTGCCGGAACAGTGGCACGGAGCGGTGAAGTCCCGGCGTGATACGGACCGTTGTGCCGTCGAAGGCCCAGGTCCCGTCGCGCTGGATGATCTCGGCCATAGGGAAATTCTCGCAGCCGGGTCAACACGGCGGCGCTCGCTTCACCCGCCCTGACCAGACCTGCCGGACGCGGGCCGTGTCCCGTAGGGCACAATCCGCTGTTGTCGTGCGGGAGTTGCAAGGCGGTGGCCAAAGGCTTCGGAGCCGGCCGCCGAACGTGAGGGCCCGGGGTCGCGGGCCGAGGGGCATGGGGAAGGCAGGCGTCGAGCGTGGCGGTGCAGGAGGCGAGACAGGGCGGCGAGCACGTCGGCGCGCACGGAGGCGGCTGCGCCTGCGGGGACTGCCCGCACGGAGCACGCGAGGGGCATCGGCGCGCGGTCGCCGCGTTCCTCGTCAAGCGGGACGGCTTCGCGGCCGGCGAGGGGCTGCCGGCGGCGGTGGCGCACTCGGTGTCCGCCTCCCGGCAGTGGGTCTCGGACGAACTGACCCAGTCCGCCGACGTCGTCGCCGAACGCGGCCGCGCCGAGGGCGGCGCCTGGCTGGCCCGGCTGTGGCACCGCACGGCCTTCGCGGTGTGGGGCGCCTTCGTCGTGCTGCTCCTGGTGCAGGCGCTCACCGCGATCGGCGCGGGCTGGACGGCGGCCCGCACGGCCGGACTGCTGGCCGCGCTCGTGGTCGCCGGCGCGGTGACCACGGCCTCCTGGTTCCACCGCGCGCGCGGCGGGGCGCTGGCCCCGGTCATCGGTGAGGACAACCGGCTGTCGACCTCCCGTGCCGTGGCCGTGTCCTGGGTGCTGTTCGTGGCGTACGCGGTGCTGGTCCTGGCCGGCCGCCTCGCCGCCGCCTCCGACCACGCCGAACGCGACGCGCTCATCTCCGGCCTCGAACTCGCCCGCGGCGCCGGTGTGGTGACCGTCCTCGCCGTGGTCTGCGCGATCGCCGTACTCGTCCGCCGGGTCGTCGGCCTGCGCGTGCTGGGCCAGCGCCTCCAGAAGCTCCCCGCCGACCGCCCCCGCGCGGCCGACCTCCTGACCGACGACGCGGGCCGCGGCACCTTCGCCGACATCCAGTACGTCGCGATCAGCGGCGTGGCCCTCGTCTTCGTGGCTGTACGCCTCGCCCGCCGCCCCGACCAACTGCCCGACCTGCCCTGGGGGTTGGCGGTGGTCGTGTTGATCTCGGCCGCGACGTACCTGGCCGGCAAGTACGCGGAGGGCGGCCGCCCGGTCATCCTCTCGGTGGTGCGTTCCCGTGAGGCGGGTGACCTCGACGCTCCCATCCGCACCGGCGACGACATCGAGATCCGCGGCGCGGGCTTCGTCCCTCCGGGCGCCCAGACCGCCGACCGCCTCTCCCGCATGGTCGTCCGCATCGGCCCGGTCAACGTCCACGTCCCGCTGGTCCCGGTCACCGGAGGCTTCTCCAACCCCACGGACACCCTCCTGACCGTCCCCGTCCCGGTCGACGTCGAGCCCGGACGCGTGGAGGTACAGGTGGTGACCGCGGCGGGCGTGGAGACGAACGCCTGCGTCGTCGACGTCACGGACTGACGCCCTCGACGGGCCGACCACCGCACGAGTCGTGCCAAGGTCGCAAAAACTGGCTGAAGCATGATTGAGCGGGTCCCCCTATTCGTACGTATGGTCTGTTGAGGGGTCACGGCACAGCGGGCGAGAGGCGGCTAAGGGCGATGACTCACAGCACTCGGATGGATACGCAAACCCCGTACCTCGACGGCGACCGGAGCTGGCGGGACACCGCCACCCGATACGCCCTGCTCCCACTGCGCGTCTTCCTCGGCGTCACCTTCATCTACGCGGGCCTGGACAAACTCACCGACAGCGCCTTCATGAAGTCCTCCGGCGCCGGCTCGATCGGCGAGACGATGCGCGCGGTCCGCGACTCGTCGGCGATCCCGGCCCTGGTCGACCTGTCCTTGAAGAACCCCGTCGGCTTCGGCTACGCCATCGCCTTCGGTGAACTCGCCGTCGGCATCGGCACCCTGATCGGCCTGCTGGCCCGCCTCGCCGCGCTCGGCGGCGCGCTGATCTCGCTCAGCCTGTGGCTGACCATCAGCTGGGCCAACGACCCGTACTACTACGGCAACGACCTCGCCTACCTGATGGCCTGGCTGCCCCTCGTCCTCGCGGGCGCCTCCGTGTTCTCCCTGGACGCGGCGATCCGCGGGAGGCGAAGGCAAGGTGCGGGGGGCTACCGGTAGCTCCCGAGGCGGGAGCCGCCGGTGGGGAAACCGCCGGTGGTGAAGCCGTAGGTGGTGGAGTCGCCGGGTTCTTTCCGGGTCGGCCGTCCGTCCGTCCGTTCAGTCCGTCCGTTCAGTCCGTCCGTTCAGTCCGTCCGGGCGGGCCGTCAGTCGGGCCCGCCCGTAGACGATCTTCAGCCGGATATGTTCGGACCGGGGTCGGCCGTGTTCCTGCGGCCGGCCCTTCGGCGTCTGCGGATCGCGCCGTTGATGCCCGCCACCACGCCGGCCAGGACCAGGCCGACCGTGACCAGCGGGATCGCCGCGAACCACTCGGTCATCCACAGCCCGCCCGCGTCCCCGGCGTAGACCACGCCCGCGGTGGCGAGGAAGAGACCGGCGATCAGCTTGCCGGGCTGGAACTCATGACGCAGCACGGCTGACCTCCGCCTGTCCGACGCCGACCTGGAGATCCAGGTCCAGCGTGCCGACGCTCTTGACGCCCGTCGCCGGGGTCAGGGTGACCTGCTGGTGCTTGCCCGGCTCCACGTCCACGTCCTCCTTGTCGTCACCGGGCAACTGGATGTCCCCGACGCCCACGTCCGCACTCAGCCGCACCGTCACGTTCGACGGCACGATCACCTTCAATTGCCCGACGCCCACCTCGGCGTCCGTCGCGACCGTCTGCCCCTTGGTCAGCCGCAGGCGGGTCAGGTCGAGCGTGCCCACCCCGTTCCCGAGGTCGTACTTCTTCTGTACGTCCGCCACCGCCGCCGGCTGCCAGGTGAGGTGTTCCCAGTGCGTGGTGAGGTCCTTGGGCAGGGCCGCCGAGGCGGCGAGCAGGCCGGCCGTGACGATCGCGAGGAACACCGAGCCCGCCCCCGTACGCCCGAGGAACGCGCTGACCGCGATGCCCAGGCCGAAGACGACGAGCGCACAGGCCAGGCCCGCCTGGAGGCTGGTGCCGAGCGCCTGGTCGTCCCACTTCGCGGCGGTGCCGAGGGCCCCGGCGAACAGCGCGAGCAGGAACACCCAGCCGCCGATCCAGCGCGGGCCGCGCGTCTTCGGGGGCGCGGGGCGCGGGACTCGCTGATCCTCGCGCCAGTGCGGGTACGACGGGGCGAGGCTGATGTGGATCGCGTCCGCGATGTCACGGTCGCGGGAGTCGCCGGGGCCCCACAGATAACCGGTGCCACCGACGTGTGTGCCGTCCTTGACGATCGGATCACGCCACCAGGAGGGGTAGGCGGCGGCCACCGGCGGCGCCTGGGCCTCCGGCGGGGCATCGGCGACGGCCTGCGCCGCGAGCGGGTCGGGGTCGGGGGCGCCGCGATGCTGCGACCAGTACCCCGCGCCCGCCAGCAGAAGGGAGAGGACGACGGCGAAGGTCAGCACACTGGCGTTGTTCAGCATCGACAGGAACACACCGCAGCCGACCAGCGCGAACAGCACGGCCGCCAGTGCCTGGCCGTCCACGCGGCCGGTGAAGAGCTTGCGGACCTCGTTCTCCTCCTCGTCGTCGTACGGGACGAAGAGCCAGGCGAAGCCGTAGAAGATGAGGCCGATGCCGCCCGTCGCCGAGAGCACGGCGAGCGTGATCCGGAAGATCACCGGGTCCATGTCGCACTGCCGCCCGAGCCCCGCGCACACCCCCGCGAGCACCTTGGACCGCCGGTCCCGCCGGAACCGGTGCGGAGCCGCGGCCGGGGTGCTGCCGCCGGGCACGGCACCCGGCGAAGAGGCGGCACCCGCGCCGGGCACAGCGTCCTGCGGCCCGCCGCCCGCTCGCGGACGTGGGCCGGAGCCGGGTCCAGGACCCGTCGCGGCGCGCTCGTGATCTGTCATGCGTCCATGCTGCCCGGCGCGAGCCGCCGATGGCAGTCGGGACGACCCTGGCCGAACCCTGAAATCGGCCCTGACCCGGACCGGGGGAGTGTTCGAAGGGCTTTGGTGCGCGCCGGTGGGCTGTGTCGTGAGTCGTTCGCCGGGCGGGCGCGGTTGCCGCGGGCGGGCGGTTACCCGCCGGGCTCCCGTGCAGCGGTGACCGGCATGGCGACCGACGCCGAGACCGAGACCGACATCGCGACCGACACCGAGACCGGCTCGTGTGCCGGTGGTGCGCAGCCGCAGCCGATCCACTGGCCGCTGTCGCCCGCTTCACCTTCCGGCAATCCGTCAGAACCCCCGCAGGACGCCGTTTTCGCGGACCGAGCGCGCCGTTTTCGAAGATCAGGGGAGTCTCGGGGGTCGACCCTGATGCCCTGAACGGCGGGGCGTGTGAACATCGGTGGCATGCCGGAAGCCGCAGCATTGCCCGTCGAGGACCCGCGGCCGCCGCGCAAGCTCTACCGCAGCAGTGACGGACGCTGGCTCGGTGGTGTGGCGCGGGGGCTCGCCGGGCATCTCGGGCTGCCGGTGATCTGGGTGCGGCTGGTGTTCGTGGGGCTGTTCCTCGCGGACGGACTCGGCGCGCTGTTGTACGCCTCGTTCTGGTTCTTCGTGCCGCTCGGCGTCGGCGGGGTCGCCGGCCAGCGGCCCCCGTCGCTCGTCTCCACCGAGACCTCGCCGGACGGCCGCCGCAGACTCGTCGCCCGCAAGCCGGACAAGGGCCAGATCGTCGCCCTGCTCCTCATGGTCGTCGTCGCGCTGGTCTTCGTCGGCAACGTGAACCTGGGCAGCGGCGCCAAGGCCTATCTCTTCCCGACCGTCCTCGTCGGCGCGGGCGTCGCCCTCGTCTGGCGGCAGGCGGACAACGCCCGCCGCGCCCGCTGGGCCGAGGTCGGCAGCCGCCGCCGTACGCTCAGCCTGCTGCGCGCGGGCGGTGGGGTCCTGCTGGTCACCGCGGGCGCCACCGCGATCTTCGTGTTGCAGGGCTCCGCCGCCCACCTCGGCTCGGTCCTCCAGGCGGCCCTCGCGGTCCTCGTCGGCATCACCCTGCTTGCCGGGCCGTACCTCGTGCGGATGACCCAGGACCTCTCCGAGGAGCGCCTGATGCGCATCCGCGCCCAGGAGCGCGCCGAGGTCGCCGCCCATGTCCACGACTCCGTGCTGCACACCCTGACCCTGATCCAGCGCAACGCGGAGAGCCCGAACGAGGTGCGCCGCCTGGCCCGCGCCCAGGAGCGCGACCTGCGCGCCTGGCTCTACAAACCGGAGGGCACCGGCAAGGACGAGGCCGACGAACCCGACACCCTCGCCGAGGCGGTGCGCCGCAGCGCGGCCGAGGTCGAGGACAAGCACGGCGTCCCCATCGAGGTCGTCATCGTCGGCGACTGCCCGCTCGACGACAGAATCGGTGCCCAGATGCAGGCCGCGCGCGAAGCGATGGTGAACGCGGCCAAGTACGGTGGCGAGGGCGGCGCCGTACAGGTCTACGCCGAGGTGGAGGGGAAGACGGTCTTCGTGTCCGTCCGTGACCGCGGACCGGGCTTCGACCTCGACTCGATACCCACCGACCGCATGGGCGTCAGAGAATCGATCATCGGCCGTATGGAGCGCCACGGCGGTACGGCACGGCTGCGCGCGGTGCCGGACGGCGGTACCGAGGTCGAGCTGGAGATGGAGAGGGCGGAGAAGACGTCATGAGCGACGCGACCGAGACGAACGAACCGGCGGAGCCGACCGGCGGGAGCGCGGGCGGGCGTCACGTGCGCGTGGTCCTCGTCGACGACCACCGCATGTTCCGTACGGGAGTCCAGGCCGAGATCGGCCGGACCGAGGAGACCGGCGTCGAGGTGATCGGCGAGGCCGCGGACGTCGACCAGGCGGTCACGGTCATCACCGCGACCCGCCCCGAGGTGGTCCTCCTCGACGTCCACCTCCCGGGTGGCGGCGGGGTCGAAGTCCTGCGCCGCTGCGCCCCGTTGATGAGCGATGCCGAGCAGCCCGTCCGCTTCCTCGCCCTGTCCGTGTCGGACGCGGCGGAGGACGTGATCGGGGTGATCCGCGGCGGTGCGCGCGGCTACGTCACCAAGACGATCACCGGCACGGACCTCGTCAACTCCATCTTCCGGGTCCAGGAGGGCGACGCGGTCTTCTCGCCCCGCCTGGCCGGCTTCGTCCTCGACGCCTTCGCGTCTACCGACGCCCCGCCGGTCGACGAGGACCTCGACCGCCTCACCCAGCGCGAGCGCGAGGTCCTGCGCCTCATCGCGCGCGGCTACGCCTACAAGGAGATCGCCAAGCAGCTGTTCATCTCGGTGAAGACGGTCGAGTCCCATGTCTCGGCGGTGCTGAGGAAGCTCCAGCTGTCGAACCGGCACGAGCTGACGCGCTGGGCGACGGCACGGCGACTGGTGTGACCCGGACCCGTGAGGGCCGTACCCCGTAAGGGAGTTCACCCGGGGAATTCACACCACCCGCGTCGCCCCCGCGAACGGCATCTCGTCGATCGGCGCCAGTCGCACCGGAGCCGACGGGTTCGGTGCGTGGATCATCTGGCCGTCGCCGACGTACATGCCGACGTGGCTGATGCCCGAGTAGAAGAACACCAGGTCGCCGGGGCGCAGTTCGGACCGGGAGACCCGCTGGCCCGCGTTGATCTGGGCGTAGGTCGTGCGGGGCAGGGAGACACCGGCGGAGCTGTACGCGGCCTGCATGAGGCCCGAGCAGTCGAAGGCGTTGGGGCCCGTCGCGCCCCAGACGTAGGGGCTGCCGAGCTTCTGGTAGGCGTAGGAAACGGCCGCCGCCGCACGGGAGTTGGGGGCGTCGGCCGCGGCGGCGGAGGAACCGGGCGCGGCCAGCGCACCCCGTGCCGCGGTCGACGAGCGTGACGCGCGGCCGGTACCACCCGCCTCGCCGACCTGCGCCCGCTGCTGCGGAGTCAGGCTGGACAGCAGCCGGCGTGCCTGGTCCAGCTTGCCGTTGATCGTCTTCTTCTGCCTGCCGAGCTCCGCCTGCCGTGACTTCAGCGAGGTCAGCTCGATGTGCGCGGCGCCGCGCAACTGCTCGATCTCCCGCAGCTGTTGCCGTACGAGCGCGACGGCCGCCGTCTGCCGGTGGCCCACCCGGTCGGCGAACTCGGCGCCGTCCAGATACTGTTCGGGGTCGTCGGAGAGCATGAGTTGCACCGCGGGGTCGATCCCGCCGCTGCGGTACTGGGCGGCGGCGACGTAACCCAGCGATTCCCGGGCCGAGTTGAGCTTCTCCGTCCTGCGTGCCGCCTCGTCCCGCAGGGTGTTCAGCTGTTTCTCGGCCGCGTCCGCCTTCTCCTTCGCTCCGTCGTACTTCTCGGTGGCGACTTCCGCCTCCTGGTACAGCTTGTCCACCTTGGCCTTGACCTGCGTCGGTGTCAGCTGTGGCTCGGCGTGCGAGGTCCCGTCGAAGCCCGTCGCCGTCGCCGCGCCCGCGAGGGCGATCGTCGCCGCCGTACGGGCTGTATTGCCGCTGAGCGAGCGCTGTCGGGGCTTGCGGTGCGCTGCCACGTGGACTGCACGTCCTTTCGTACGACCGCCGGGGGAGCGGGCGGTTGCGCGTCCGGCGGCGGCCCACACAGGGGGAGCGGGCCGCCGCCGGACTTCTCGGCGGTGATGTCCGGCTGCCGCCCCTGGTCCGGGCGGCGGTGGGGAGCCGGTCACCTGGTGGAGGACGCTAAACCTGATGGTGACGGCCCGGTAACGCATGTCCGCAACTGACATGAGGTGATCGGAAATTGCCCGTAAGTGACTGTGGTCCCGGTCCGGGGCCGCCGCCTTCACGCGGCGCGCTGACCGAAGCGGCGGTTCCGACGCGGGGCGGGACGGCGCGGTGCTATGGGTCGCATATATGCAAGGTCGTGCGGGCCGCTACAGAGGGGCGGTGTCGGTCGCCCCCGGAGCCCCTGATTAGGCTCCGGACTCATGGACGTACTCATCCATCTCTTCGTCGGCCTGCACATCATCGGCATCGCCGCGCTGCTCGGTGGTTTCCTCACCCAGATGAAGGCGATGGGCCAGGGCACGGCCCGCTTCGTCCCCGGCATGCTGCACGGCGCGCTGACCATGCTGGTCACCGGCGCGATCCTGGTCGGCCTCAACCAGGCCGACGATCAGCACGTCAACAACATCAAGATCGGCATCAAGCTCGCGCTGCTGATCGTGATCCTCGGCCTCGTCTATGTGAAGCGGGACGAGGAGACGGTCGACAAGAGTCAGTTCGCGCTGGTGGGCGGGCTCACCATGGTGAACATCTTCATCGCGGTCCTGTGGACGTGACCCCGGACGCGGCGGCGAGGTAGAACCGGACCGTCCCCGCGGCGACCACCAGCCAGGCCGCCACCGCGATCCACAGCACCACCTCCCCAGGCGTCCGCAGCCACGAGACGTCCACGGCGGTCCCCACGGACAACATGGTCGCCGCCGTCATCCCCAGGGGGAACACCGTCGACCAGCGCCGCACGTCGAAGCGCGGCCGCGGCCAGGCGGCCTCGGCGGCCAGCAGGACGACGCACCAGGCCACGTCGAGCACCAGCAGCGCCACGGTCACGGCCCGCAGGACACCCCGGTCGTCGGAGTTCCACAGGTACAGGCGCGCGCTGTCGGCGACGATCAGCTGCGCCCCGGCCAGCGCCGAGACGGCCAGCGCGCCGCCGGCGATCCAGTGGTCCCCGGCCCCGATGACCAGCTGCCGCCATTCGAAACGGGCGAGTGCGAAGCCGTAGAGGACCAGCCCGAACCAGAACAGCACCAGCGCCGTGTGCGCGAGCCAGGCCGCCGACTCGGCCCCGGCGATCGTCGCCCCCAGCACGGCCAGCGACTGCGTGGCCACACAGCCCAGGAACACGGTCCCGGGCATGCGCCCCTTCCAGTTCCGTAGGACCCGCACGAGCAGCCCCGGCCACAGCACCACGGCCAGCGCCAGCAGCGCCTCGGCCACCGTCTGCCAGCCTGCGATCGAGAACCGCGTCCCCAGTACGGCGGTCGCGGCCGTGGCGGTCAGCGCACCGGGCGTCCCCGCCTCCGCGAGCCACCGCCGCCGGTCCCACAGCAGCCGTACGACGAAGTCCGCCACCAGCCCCAGCCAGAAGGCGCAGGCCACCACGAAGGCGATGCGGGACAGCACCTCGTACCCCGTGACACGCAGGCCGACCGACACGATCGCGGTGGCCAACACGACGGCCCCGGCCGCCGGCGGACGCTGCGCCCACCAGGCGCGGAAGCGGGAGGTACCAGACATAGGGCGATGCTAGAGAGCCCGGTCGGTGCCGACGGAGGGCCACGCGCGCGTGCGGCTCAAAAACACCTGCACGCGTGCGTGCGCCCACGAACTCCGCTCAGGCGGGCCGCACCACGCTGTGGATGGTCGCCGCGCCGTCGTAGTGGACCGACTCCTCGCGGACGTAGGCGCCGGGCTTCAGGGCGTGGATCATCATGCCGTTGCCTACGTAGACGCCGACGTGGCTGCTGTCGTCGTGGAAGAAGACCAGGTCACCGGGTTGGACGTCGGCCAGGGAGACCGTGATGCCGGCGTCGGCCTGGTCGGTGGCGACGCGGGGGAGGGTGACGCAGGCGGCCTTCCAGGAGGCCTGCGTGAGGCCCGCGCAGTCGTACGAGTCCGGGCCGGCGGCACCCCAGACGTATGGCTTGCCGACCTGGGCGCGGGCGAAGGCGACGGCCTTGGCGGCCTTCGTGGCGTAGAAGGAGTCGGCGGAGGGCGAGGAGGAGCTGGAAGGGGCGCTCCGCGCCGCCTCGGGCCGCTGCTTCCGCGCGTGCGGCTGCGACAGCAGCTCGCGCGCGGTGGAGAGCTTCTTCTGGACGGTGGCCTTGGCCGTCCTCAGGTCGCTCTGCGCGCCGCTGGGGGTCTGGAGGCTCTCGGTCGTCTCGTGACGAACCGCGTCCTTCTGGCGGCGGGTCAGCCGGCTCATCAGCTGGGCCTGCTCGAAGTAGTCCTGCGGGGTGTCCGGGAGCAGGAACGTCGAGGCGTCCGGGGCGGAGGCCCCGGTGCGGTACTGCGCGGCGGTGAACGAACCCAGCCGCTCCCGCGCGGAGTTGAGCCTCTGCGCGAGCTTGGGCGCGTCCTCCGGACGGGTGTCGAGACGCCCGCGCTGCCCGGTCGCCCTCTCCTTGGCCGCGTTGTACGTCTCGGTCGCCGAATCCGCCCGCCGATAGAGGTCGTCGACCTTCTTCTCGACCTCCCCGAGACTCCGATCGCCGTCGTCGGCGGCGGGGGTCCATATGCCTGCGATGCGCGAGCCCGCGGAACGCGGCTTGCGGTGCGACGACGCCAAAGGAGGCGGCTCCTTCCAGATGGTGCCCTACGGGCCGATGTCGCCCTACGGTCCTTGCTCCGAAAGGGAGTTGGACCGACGCACCCCAGGTCGGTGGTGGTGTGAGGGGCGTACGGCTTGATCGAACGCTAACCAACTCGTGTGGTTTCTGTGAAGGTTGATGTTCGATATGCCCGATACGCGTCCGTGACCTTGACCATGCGCGGGACCGGCCGTCGCTGATCGTGATCGACCGGTTCTGGTCCGTGAATTTTCCCGAGTTCCTGGGGTGGCGACCGGTTGTCAGCGCGGCGCCCTAAACTCGGAGAGCGATGAGCAGCCTCTTTGACGACAGCTTCCTGGCGGATCTCCAGGGCCCCCGGGCCCACGAGGGAGAGCCCCCGCCACCGCCCGAGGACGAGCACGGACCGGAGCCGATTCCGGACGACCTGTTCGGCGGGAAGTTCGACGTGCCCGCGAGCAGAGACGCCCACTACCGGGACGGCGCCCCACGCCCCGTGGTCGACCCGGCCG
This sequence comes from Streptomyces colwelliae, assembly GCF_048158785.1. Classification (NCBI taxonomy): domain Bacteria; kingdom Bacillati; phylum Actinomycetota; class Actinomycetes; order Kitasatosporales; family Streptomycetaceae; genus Streptomyces; species Streptomyces colwelliae. Next base: position 14,880 of record NZ_JBLTJC010000224.1, read on the forward strand.
CACTCCTGGACGGGCTGAACGAGAACCAGCGCGCGGCCGTCGTCCACTCCGACAGCCCGCTGCTCATCGTGGCCGGCGCCGGCTCCGGCAAGACCCGCGTGCTCACCCACCGCATCGCCTACCTCCTCGGCGAGCGCAACGTGCACCCCGGGCAGATCCTCGCGATCACCTTCACCAACAAGGCCGCGGGCGAGATGAAGGAGCGCGTCGAGCAGCTCGTCGGCCCGCGCGCCAACGCGATGTGGGTGATGACCTTCCACAGCGCGTGCGTCCGCATCCTGCGCCGCGAGTCGAAGAAGCTCGGCTTCACGTCCTCGTTCTCGATCTACGACGCCGCCGACTCCAAGCGGCTGATGGCCCTGGTCTGCCGCGACCTGGACCTCGACCCGAAGCGCTTCCCCCCGAAGTCCTTCAGCGCCAAGATCTCGAACCTGAAGAACGAGCTGATCGACGAGGAGGACTTCGCCGCCCAGGCCGCCGACGGCTTCGAGAAGACCGTCGCCCAGGCCTACGCGATGTACCAGTCGCGACTGCGCGAGGCCAACGCCCTCGACTTCGACGACCTGATCATGACGACGGTCAACCTCCTGCGCGCCTTCCCGGACGTCGCCGAGCACTACCGCCGCCGCTTCCGCCACGTCATGGTCGACGAGTACCAGGACACCAACCACGCGCAGTACGCGCTGGTGCGCGAGCTGGTCGGCACCTCCGAGCACCCGGTCGACGTCCCGCCCGGTGAACACGACCTGCCGCCCGCCGAGTTGTGCGTCGTGGGCGACGCCGACCAGTCGATCTACGCCTTCCGGGGTGCGACGATCCGCAACATCCTCCAGTTCGAGGAGGACTACCCGAACGCGACGACGATCCTCCTGGAGCAGAACTACCGCTCCACGCAGACGATCCTGAGCGCCGCCAACGCGGTCATCGAGCGCAACGAGTCCCGCCGCCCCAAGAACCTGTGGACCAACGCGGGTGCGGGCGCGCAGATCACCGGCTATGTCGCGGACACCGAGCACGACGAGGCGCAGTTCGTCGCCGAGGAGATAGACCGTCTCACCGACGCGGGCGAGGCGAAGGCCGGAGACGTCGCCGTCTTCTACCGGACGAACGCACAGTCCCGTGTCTTCGAGGAGATCTTCATCCGCGTCGGCCTGCCCTACAAGGTCGTCGGCGGAGTCCGCTTCTACGAGCGCAAGGAGGTCCGGGACGTCCTGGCCTACCTGCGCGTCCTGGCCAACCCGGAGGACGCGGTCCCGCTGCGCCGCATCCTCAACGTCCCCAAGCGCGGCATCGGCGAGCGCGCCGAGGCGATGATCGACGCCCTCTCGCAGCGCGAGAAGATCAGCTTCCCGCAGGCGCTCAGGCGCGTCGACGAGGCCTACGGCATGGCCGCGCGGTCGACGAACGCGGTCAAGAAGTTCAACACGCTGATGGAGGACCTCCGTACGATCGTCGAGTCCGGCGCGGGCCCGGCGACGGTCCTGGAGGCCATCCTCGAACGCACCGGCTATCTCGCCGAGTTGCAGGCCTCCACCGACCCGCAGGACGAGACCCGCATCGAGAACCTTCAGGAACTCGCCGCCGTGGCCCTGGAGTTTGAGCAGGAGAACAGCGGCGGGGAGGGGGAGAGCGAGACGCCCGTCGGGCTCGCCGCCTTCCTGGAACGGGTGGCCCTCGTCGCCGACTCCGACCAGATCCCCGACGAGGACGAGGACGGCTCCGGAGTCATCACGCTGATGACCCTGCACACCGCCAAGGGCCTCGAGTTCCCGGTCGTCTTCCTCACCGGCATGGAGGACGGCGTCTTCCCGCACATGCGCGCCCTCGGCCAGGCCAAGGAGCTGGAGGAGGAGCGGCGCCTCGCGTACGTCGGCATCACACGCGCGCGTGAACGCCTTTACCTGACACGGTCGTCGCTGCGCAGCGCCTGGGGACAGCCGTCGTACAACCCGCCCTCCCGCTTCCTGGAGGAGATCCCGGCGGCGCACCTGGAGTGGAAGCGGACCGGCGCCATGGCGGCCCCGCCGTCGACGGGTCCGGCCTCGGGCATCGCGGCCTCGCTGTCCTCGTCCCGCTCACGCTCGGCGGCGTCGGGCGCCTCGGGCTTCGCCACGCGCCGGACCTCGGAGAAGCCGGTCGTGGCGCTGGCCGTCGGAGACCGGGTCACGCACGACCAGTTCGGACTCGGCACGGTGGTCGGCGTGAACGGCACGGGGGCGAACGCGGAGGCGACGGTCGACTTCGGGGAGCCGAAGCCGAAGCGTCTGCTGCTGCGGTACGCGCCGGTGGAAAAGCTGTAGCCCGTAAGGGAGTTGCTCGTAAGCGCAAGGGAGTCGCCCTTAAGGGGGGCTGCCCGTAAGGGAGTTGGGGCGGCGGGGGGCTGGCTCAGGTCG